>CAYQCN010000005.1:0-32314 GCA_964415975.1 uncultured Candidatus Saccharibacteria bacterium
GCCCGAAGGGCTCCGGGCCTAAGCCAGGATGACTCGCAGAAGCTTGCTTCGAGAAATGACTGTATCAGAATACGCAGGTCATGATTTGTGGCATCTGTTATAATTGTTTAAGTACATGGGCAAAAAAACAAAACAGCAACCAAGCCGAGAAAAAGTAGCACTTGAAGCTTTACGACAAGGGGGAGCCTTGCTGCGAAAAGGACTAGAAGTGAAGTTGCTTTATCCAGATGGAAAGAAAGAAGTTCTGTCTAGAAGTGAAGAAAAATCACAAGTTTGGTCCGATGCACTGCGAGCTCTTGAAGCCAGATCTAGTAAAGTAGACAATAATACAACAAATACATCTGACAACGAAAAGCCTAAAGACAATCTAGTGATCTATTCCGATGGAGGCTCAAGAGGCAATCCTGGTCAATCGGCTGCTGGGTATGTGATCTTAACAAGTGATGAGAGTCATACTTTAGAGCGTGGAGGCAAGTATTTAGGTATTACGACCAACAACCAGGCCGAGTATCAAGCAGTTAAGCTTGCCCTTGAGTCAGCTATTAAATTTGATGCAAATAATGTAAAAGTTTATGTAGATAGCCTGTTAGTGGCCAACCAGCTGAATGGAGTTTTTAAGGTTAAAAACAAAGAGTTGTGGCCGGTCCATGAGGCTATTAAGCAGCTGGCTGAAAAGTTCGACGATATAACATTTACTCATGTAAAACGTGAACACAATCAGCTAGCCGATGATGAGGTCAACAAGATATTAGACAGCCAAGAGGCCGATTGATCTTATTGCCGATAAACACAAAAAGTTTTATAATAAATATTGCAAGTACGCTGGATGACTGCCCTAACAGGGGAGGAAAGTCCGGACAGCACAGAACACGGTGGTTGCTAACGGCAACCGGGGGAGACCCTAGGGAAAGTGCCGCAGAGACTATACTACTTTTACAGCTAGTAAAAGGAAAGGTGAAAAGTTCCGCGGTCAACGTGGATCCCATGGCGGTGACGTCATGTGGTGGCAAACCCCACCGGCTGCAAGGAGTTTTACGTCATTTAGACTGGTTCGGTCGACGTAAAATGCAATACCCGCTAGAGCTTCAATAGCAATGTTGAGCCTAGATAGATAGTCATCTTAAAGGACAGAATCCGGCTTACAGGCGTACTTGCACTAAAAACCCCCATGGATGTCATGGGGGTTTTTAGTAATAATATTCCTTCTTGACCTGATTAATTGTTGTCAGATTTTTTCTCTGCAACTTTAACAATTTCGCCAAAAACACTAGGCTGCGTGGCTGCTAGCTCGGCAAGCACCTTTCTATCCAGCTCAACTCCTGCTGACTTAAGCTGAGGCATAAGTCGACTGTATGTAGTACCATTCTCTCTAGCCGCAGCGTTTATTCTTGTTATCCACAATCGTTTGAAATCTCGTTTTTTGTTACGACGATCTCTATATTGATACTCTAAAGATCGGTTTACAGCCTGTTTTGCATGGCGAGGACTAGCTTTGCGAATATGTTGCATGCCTTTGGCTTGTTTGCGCAATTTTTTGTGCCGTTTATGGGCGGTAACTCCTCGTTTAACTCGCATATCAACTCCTCATTAACTTCTTGACTTTACTTTTGTCGCTGTCAGCAACATCGAACTCTCGTACATAATTGCGTTTGCGTGAATTGCGTTTTTTGGTCAGCAAGTGTGACCTGTAAGCTCTGCGTCGCTTAACCTTGCCACCGCCTGTGACTTTCATGCGCTTCTTAGTTCCACTGTGTGTCTTCATCTTTGGCATTACTTCTTCCTGATTACCATATTAAGTTGTTTGCCGGTTAGCTGCGGTTTTTGATCTACTGCAGCTATATCACTTAGTGATTCTACCATATTGTTGAGCAGTTCGTGGCCGAGCTCTTCGTGGGTTATTTCGCGACCACGAAAACGCACTGTTAGTTTAACTTTGTGACCCTTTTCTAGAAACTTTCGGATTTGTTTGCGCTTAACTTCGAGATCGTGTTCGCCAATCTTTAAACCAAATCTTAGCTGTTTCATCTCATGAGTCTTGGCATTGCGCTTGGCTCGCTGCTCTTGCTTTGTCTTTTCGTATTGATACTTACCCCAGTCAACGAGCTTAGCTACCGGTGGATCTGCCTGAGGAGAAACCTCAACTACATCAAGGCCGGCCTCATCGGCACGTTTAAGCGCCTCAGACAAGCTCAATACTCCAAGTTGGCTGCCGTCGGCATCTATTAGACGTACTTTTGGCGCCTTGATTTGTTGGTTAATGCGCTGAGTCTTGATTAACTTCTCTCCTTAACGTTTCTGCCTGATGATTGTAGCAATAATATTTAATCATAGTCAAACCCCTGTCTTTGCGGCTTATTGGTTATAAGCTTAACGGGAGCGTTTGATAGGCGAATTCGGAACATGCTGTCTTTAAAAGCCCTGCCGTCAATTACAGCAGTGCATATATTTTCAAACTCTAAAATTATTACACGGGCATGCAGTTGTGATATTTGTGAGGGTATTTGTTTGCCTAGACCCCTGAAACGGTAACTCCATTTACTTGGATGTGGTGATTCGAACCTAGCCAGAAGTTGATTAGGCAATGAGGCGTTGAGTAGCTTTTGGTTAGACAGGTTTATTTGCCCCACATGGCCTCGTAACCGGAGCTCTCCATCTATCTCTGCCAAAAATGGGAGAGGGGTGTCATTGCTGAGTTTTATGCTGCATGAGTGAATAAAACTGTAGTCATTTATGTGCATAACATTAAATGACTGTAGCCGTCTAGATGACAATAGTTCGCACGCTTGTTTCCAGTCGGTTATGCCTAGGTGCTGACCGATTAGGCTGTCGCCCATAGGTATCATCCCTACTGCAATAGAGTGCTTGCCAGATGAGTTTATGGTGGCTATAACATCATTTATTGTACTATCTCCACCTATTACAACTATGGTTTTAGCTCCTTGCTTTATGAAAGAACGAGTAATCTTTTCTGCATCGCCGTTTTCGAGTGTTTTACTAAACTCACCATCTATTTGTAGATGTTGCAAACGAGACTTTAGTTTATGTTGAATTCCATCATACTGATTGCCTCCTGAACTGGGGTTGACTATATAATGATACACGCCTTGATTTACTCCGTATCGTCAGTATCGGAGCTTTCGCTTTCATGTATGCCCTCTAAGCTTGCTTCAGGCATATCTACCCTGCCTGCAATAGAAGCTCCCTTTGCAACTTGCAGACTGGTCGTATGGCTGTCACCTCGCATTTGAGCAGTATCTTCATATGAGATGCTCTCTGACGCTGATATGTTACCCTCTACGGCGCCTCGGACAACAACTAAGTGACCGCTAATGTTGCCATTAACAATACCGTTGTTGCCCACTGTTACTTGAGAGTTGGCTGTTACGTTGCCTTCAATCTCTCCGTCGATCCATATATCACCCTCACTAGAAATATCACCTCTCAATTTGAGCCCATAAGCTATTGTTGTATCCAGTACATCGTTAACTGGTTGTTGCCTTCGGTTTACTTTCATTGTCTATCCTTTCTTTCTTTGCCTTGTGCAGTCTCCAGGGCGGACTTTTCTTCCTTTGACAGTGTGTGGTCGCTGCTTCCATAGGTTATGGGTTTGATGTAAATTCTGGTGCCTTCGCGCGAATGAATACTTGTGAGTAGCAGCCCATTATCATGATTGTCTAGCAGAGCCAATACGAAGCTCTGGTCTCCGCCAGTATGTTTGAACGGGTTAAACCGAATTATTGCAGTTTTCTGTATGCTGGCAGCAGCTATGTTGCTTAAGTAGCTATAATTATTTTGTATATCTTTTAGCTTGTCTTTTACACCTTTGACATTGGAGAAATGATACTTAAGAGTTTCTTCGATTGTGCCGTTTTCTTCCATTCCGCTAAATAGATTATCGAGTCTTTGGGAGATTTTGTATGAACGGTATAGCCCAACTGAGCCTATTATTAAGCCAGAAACTCCAAATATAATTGCTACAACAAGATAAATATCGGACATAACTCCAGTATAGCGCACAGCTCCACTGTCTGATAAGTACTTTTTGCAAATACTGTCGTTTAGTCTGGTAAAATGGTATATATGGCAAAGAAGCGCAAAACAAGAAAAGAGAAAGAGCGAGCTGCTGGGCGTAAGCAGGCTAGGGGAAAAGTAGACATATCATCTGCGGTCGAGCAATCTTATTCAGATAGTGATGCAGATTTAGGCGTCCAGCCTCAAAGCAGTAAGGCAATCAATAGTCCTGAGGATATGAATAGACATAAAGAACGTATAGGCACAATGAAGCTTAGTTTGATAGTCTTTAGTGCGCTTGTAACTGTTCAGCTGATTATATGGGGGCTTGATAGCCTAGGGCTTATTTCGTTAGATTTTATCTCTCTTTAACTTGCAGTAACTCTGTATTGTAGGGCTTCACTAATATGCTGAACCTCGATTGCTTGTGAGCTTTCCAGGTCTGCTATCGTTCTGGCAGTTTTTAAGATCCGCATATAGCCACGAGCTGACAAGTCTAGAGATTCCATGGCATGTTTGTAGAAGTCTTGTGTATCTGGCTCTAGTTTGCAGTGCGCTCGCACTTCTGGGTTATTCATTGTTGCGTTGGTCCTGCCCCCAAGACGCTCGTACTGGATTTGTCTAGCTTCTGCAACTCTAGCTGCGATCTTTTTGCTAGACTCACCTTTAGAATGTTTCAATAGCTTGCTGTGTTTTACGCGTTGAACTGGCACCACAAGATCAATTCTGTCTAATAAGGGTCCGGATATCTTTTTCTTATATCTGTCTATTGATGCCATGGAGCATATGCATTCACGTTTTTCATCATCTAAGTAGCCGCAGGGGCAGGGGTTTTGTGTGGCTATGAGCATAAAGTCGGCTGGGTAGGTGGCGTTGTTTTTTGCACGACTTACAGTAACCATCCCTTCTTCAAGTGGCTGTCTCAATGCCTCCAGTACGTGTCTCTTAAATTCTGGTAGTTCGTCCAAGAAAAGTACGCCATGATGGGCTAAGGATATTTCGCCGGGGACGGCGTTTTGCCCACCGCCGATAATAGATATATCACTCGATGTATGGTGAGGGCTGCGAAATGGCCTGCTTACCAGGGCTGAGTAGCCGTGACTACCTCTGATAGAGTGAATCTTTGTCATTTCAATTACCTCTTCTCGACTGGGAGCGGGCAGGATTGATGTCGTGCTTTTAGCTAGCATAGTTTTGCCAGAACCAGGTGGGCCGCTAAGTAAAATATTATGTTCGCCAGCAGCTGCTATCTCTATGGCGCGTTTTGCTAGAGGTTGACCGTAGACATCTGCAAAGTCACTTTTAACTTGATATTCTGGTTGACTATAAATTTTATCCAAAGGGCGGGCTTTTTTTATCTCTTGTTCGCCTACGATGTGGCGGTATACTTGATGAATGCTTTTACACGGATATATAGATATGCCATCGATTAGTGCCGCTTCTTCAGAGCATTCATAAGGTATATAGACACATTTAAACCCATTAGCTTTTGCAGTTTGAACATACCCTAAAACACCAGACACCGGCCGAATAGAGCCGTCTAGTGCAAGTTCTCCAACAAAAACTGCATCGTCGATACTAGCTGTGTCTACTTGTTGACTTGCCCCTAGTATTGCGACTGCCATCGCCATGTCGTAGGCTGTGCCGTCTTTTGGCAGGTCTGCGGGCGCAAGATTGAGAGTTATTCTTTTAGGAGGAAGTTTAAGTTTAGAGTTGTTTAGTGCGCTCCGCACTCTTTCTTTGGCCTCGTCTATAGACTTATTCGGCAGTCCAACAATGGTTATACCAGGCAATCCGCTGCTGATGTCGCACTCTGTCTCAACTATCTTGCCATCAAACCCTGCATTAGCTGCCGAATGAACTTTAGACAGCATCGGGGGTTTTTATGTGTTTTTTATACCATCTGGCAGCGTATTCAGGAGATATTGTATTGACGTGCATACCGGTGTTGTACTCAAATCCGCCAAGAATATTCAGTCTGGGCAACACTTTTACGAATGTATGGTTGTAGTTGTCCGGAGTTGGTTCCTGTATGTGGTAGTTGAAGTCAACTTGTTTGTTAGTAAGGGCGGTTGTTACGCCCTTGAGGTGGTCGGCCATGGAGTAAACCTCTTCTGCTACAAGATCAGATATAGAATGAGCTTGCCGGTTGGGTATAATCCATACCTCTAAAGGGAATCGGCTTGCATAGGGACATATAGTAGTCATGTATCGAGTATGAGCAACAACTCGTACTCTGTTGTTTAGCTCCCATCTTATTACATCGCACAGCGGGGAGCTCCCATTTAGATTTTGGTACTTGGTCATTATTTTGCGTTCATTTAACACCTGCGGTGGAACTATGTCAGTAGCAATAATTTGTGAATGGGAATGTTGCAGGGAAGCTCCTGAATAATACCCATGATTTTTAAAGATAGAGACGTAATTATAGTTTTTGCTAAGCTGTTCGGCTCGGTGCTGATAAACGTCTATAATTGTTTTTATCCTTTCGACGTCTAAGTCCCCAAATCCAGTATTAGGCTTGTTGGTTTCGAGTATAACTTCCTGTTTGCCGAGGGCATTTTTGTTGTCTTCAGTGAAGGCAGGAAAAATATTCTCAACTACTTTCACCTCCCATCCAGTCTCTTCTTTAGTCACTTCGTAGATGCTTGGATTGTTTTCTATTGGTTGCTTGTCATTTGGCCTTTTTGATTCAAATGACTGACCATCGAATTGTTGGGGCCTTTTATTGCGACCAGGCGCTATAACTGCATACTGATCTAAGTAGTAGTGCCTACGTACCTGAGCCTGCTGTTTAGGTCCGGTTTTTTCTGTAGTGCTGTTTTCCATAAATTCCTTATGCTTAATTGTAGCAATTTATGGGTAGTGGTAGAAGTCTATTTGTCAAAAATTGTACTTATGTTATAATAATACTTATCTTGGGGCTGTACTAGCTTCGACGTGAGCACCTTAACAATCTATCTAGCGAGCCGGATTGATCTACACGACAGCTGGATCATCACAATACGTGCAAATGCATGGAATAGCGTAAAACAAACTGTAGCCAGCGCTTTCGCGCCAGCTCAGCTTGCTTACGCGCCAGCTTCGGCCTAAGCGCCCTAGCCATCAGTGCCGTGATACCGAATAGCGAATTCACTGGTGTCAACTTATTCGGTGTAGATAGCAGGGATGTCGAGACCTGTTGTTGAATTTAATCTTGACTTGCAGCGTAATTTATTAGGCGTTGAACCTAGGCTGGTTACGCATGCCAAAAATAAGCCGATTTAACTACGCTCGTAGAAAGATAGACCTGTTTGCTTGCGGACCGGGGTGCGATTCCCCGCAGCTCCACCAAATAAAGCACCCAGCCGAATGGTTGGGTATTTTATTTGGTTTGAATTATTAAGGGTAATCGCACCCGAGAGGGGTTAAGGCCAAAGTCTTGGCCTTAACAATTCTTTGCTTGGCCGAGCGAGCAACGCATTGCGAGCGAGCAGAAAATTATACGATTCCCCGCAGCTCCACCAAAAGGGACTCTTTCGATATGGAAGGGTCTTTTTTAGTGCCTGCTAAGGTGTAAATCGGACTAATTTTCGGAATGCATTTTCATACTTGGTTCAAAGTTAAAGTGCCATATTCAGTGGACACTTTTCTCATCAGAGCTCAACTAGTAAATAATACCTAATCAAAAAAACATCTCTAATTTAAATAGACAATTGCATGCTCTGACATCTATAAATTTTAAAGATGTGCTGAGGTTATTGTCTTGCTATCTTACCACCGATAGCGGCAACATCTTCTAGTCCACCCAGGTCTTCAACATTGTATCCGTCAGCCTTGAGTATACTTGCAGCAACTGCTGAGCGGTTACCGCTGCGGCAGTAAATATATAGTTTGGTGCTATCGTCATATTCAGGCCTGACTCCAGATTCAATATCCTGTAGTGATAAAAGCTCAGCGCCAGCGATTTTACGGTTTTCATACTCTTGCCGGGTCCGTACATCTATCAGCCTGGCTGTGTCATTCTCTATCTCATGCATGATACTGTCAAACTCCGATTTTACTTCATGGCTAGAAGGGTTTGTCGTGTTCGAGCTGTTGTTATTTTTTTGCTCATCATCGTGATTTAAGGTAAGTACACCTATAATCGATAGGGACGCAATAGCTGCAACTACTACAATCTTTGCGAGTTTATTTTTAAGCATTTAATTATTATATCATTGTACAATTTAATTCGATACTATTAAAAGCTCATTATTGCATACCAGTCTAGTATATTGTCGGATTAAAGTCGGATTAAACTATGTATGTATTGTAAATTGAACTACATTAAAACTTATAAATTTATATTATTAGTATCAAATTAATGATAATAAGATATAGACCATTAACGCTTAGAGCCCATAAATTAAATTGCCGTTTAAGGGTAAAAATAGAATAATAAATGTAGTATAATCCTTTGTAAGAGCAATCCAGCAAAAAGCCTTGAAAGGAGTGGCATGAACAGGGCGAGTTTTTCAATTTTGGTTAGCTTGGTTGTGTTAGGTTTGGTTGGCTTAACATTTTATTTTGCATTGCAGGCAGAAGACGAGGCAGAAGGTGAGGTAAGCTCTGATAATGGCAGCCAGGTATCTAGTCAGTCTGGGGAGTTGATTTCTAATGTTGATGAATTCACCGGATGTTTGGATGAGGCAGATGCAATTATATATGGCTCGGTGACATGCCCTGCTTGTGGTCGCTTGGCTGATAAGTTTGGTGGCTATGAGGCTATGGATCCAATCTATGTTGAGTGCACAGAGGATGGCGACAGATGTGCCAGCGAGAAACTTACCGGATTTGTGCCTGAAGCGCAGGTTGACGGAGAGTTGATTGAAGCAGCTGATATCGTTGGAGCTTTAAGTCGTGAGACTGGATGTGAAGTAAAGTATGAAGAGTAGTGTAATTGCATTTTATTCTTATTTAATTCTTGGGCTAATTTTTTTATTTTCTAGTCTCTCTCTGCTCCACGGGCCTATTGTTCGAGCCGATGCTGATCTCAAAGATGTCGACATCCAGACCGAGGTAAAGCTACATTATTTCGACGATCCTCTGTGTCCTGTGTGTCAGAGTCAAAAAGAATTTTTACCACAACTAGATGAGGAGTACGAGAACTTAATCATTAAGACTTACCAGATTAGCGAAACTCAAAAACTAGAAAGTGTTGTAAAGGAGAGCGGTATAGATGAAGATTATAGGATCATGGCTCCGACCACTATTGTCGGAGACACCCTGCTGCAGTTTGATGAGTTTGGTCAAGCCGAGAAAGATGCTCTGCGCTCGGCAATTGAAGGAGAGAGGGTCGATGATGATCAAACCTTTGCTATCCCTTGGACTGATAGGCGCATAGACCCTGGCGATTGGTCGTTACCGGTGCTAGCTGCAGTTTTGGGATCAATAGATGGCTTCAATGTGTGTTCATTGGGCGCCTTGATATTGATACTTTCGATAGTTTTGGCATTTGACTCCCGTCGCAAAATTTTTGCGTATGGTGCAATATTCATTTTGACGACAGTCTTAGTTTATGGTGGCCTGGTTTTTGTTTGGGGCCAGATACTGGATGCTTTTATTGCTCAGTTAGGAATCTTGCGCCTATTAATAGGTTTAGCGGCGCTTGGAGGTTCAGCGTACTTTTTCCGCGAATTTTGGCGTTTTTATAAGTTTGGACCTACCTGCAAGTCATCAGAGTCAAAGCTGGCCAAAAACTCTAGCAGCCGTTTGACTAAAGCTTTACAGAACCAACAAGCCGGAGCTATGGCTATTGCAGGAAGTATCATGTTGTTTGCTGCCGTTATAACAATTGTAGAGCTACCTTGCTCTATAGGAGTGCCCTTAGCCTTTAGTGGAATAGTAATTGAGAGCGGAGTCAGCACGTTGGCCTACGCCGGCTATATAGGCATCTATCTGGCCTTTTATATGCTGATTGAGCTAATAGTCTTTACTGGCGCGGTTCTTAGTAAAAGAATTTGGTTTGCAGGCTCGCAAATGATTACTTGGGTCACATTGATGGCTGCTCTAATATTGCTAGGCCTGGCTGGCTACTATCTATTGAGTTTATAGTTTTGTTAACCTGTTTATCTTTTGGTGTAGTAGTATGTTTCAGTTTTAATTAATTTTATCTCCATCACCCTATATGGACTTTGAATGGCATTTACTCTTAATAGCATAAGAGCTATAGTAAGAGCTAGAAAATAAGGTGGACTACAGGTGAAAAAAAATCAATCCAAAACTAAAACTCGCCATATATTGACACCACCTCCGGATATAAAACTGTCCGACTTACAACGAGCTTTAGGATATATAGAGGCGATGTGGTCTGAGCTAGAGAGAGAATCGTTGTCAGATAGTGAAACTTTACTTTCGGTCCCAAATGCTTATTTTGTTTCTAGTCCAAAACATAAAAACGGCTCACTAGATGAGAGTATGCGCTATTGGGACACTTTTTTTGTAGGCTTATCTTTGCTTAGGTCAAAGCGTTCAAATCAAGCATACGAGCAAGTAGATAATTTGCTATATCTTTTGAAGAGGTTTGGTTTTATTCCTAATTCTGCTCGTATGCATGCGACTTCGCGTTCACATCCGCCAATGCTAACCACTCTCTTACTTGAACTGTATTACTATGGGGCAACTAAAGAATGGCTAGCTCCTCGTATAGAGCTAGCCAAGCTTGAATACGAGACCGCATGGATGGGTTCTTTTCACCCTCATCACAGACAGGTATTTTATGGTTTAAGCAGAAACTATGACACAAATCTGATTGATGAGCTGGCAGAGTACGAGTCGGGGTGGGATTTTACGACTAGATTTTACGGCCGTGCGCTTGATCACGTGCCTATCGACCTCAATGCAATGCTGTTTAAATATGAAAAAGATTTCGAGAGAGCGGCCTTGATATTAGGACGGCCAGAAGAGGCCAGGCAGTGGAGTAAAAAATCAGAAGAGCGTCGCGCTCGTGTAGATGAATACTTATGGAACGAGTCGGCCGGTTTTTATTTTGACTATAACTTTCAATTAGGCAAAAGATCCCGAGTCTGGTCCCTAGCGGGCTATTATCCTTTATGGGCGGGCATGGCCAGCACAGAGCAAGCCGAAAGATTAGTAGACAACATTGATAAATTTGAAGTAGCTGGAGGTCTGGCATCTACCAGGCAATACCCGCACATTCGAGAGCATCATCCCGCCCAATGGGATTACCCGAACGGTTGGGCGCCACTGCATTTTATTGTAGTGCGAGGTCTTGCTTCGTATGGCTATGAGAATGAAGCCGCCCGTATAGCTAAGCGCTGGCTTTACGCAAATCTGCACAGTTTTAATCGTCATGGAGTTTTTTTCGATAAGTACAACGTAGTAGATCTAGACCAGGCTCCAAAAGACGGAGTTTACCCTTTGCAGTCTGGCTACGGGTGGACTAATGCCGTTTTCTCAATTTTGGCTAATGATTATATTAAGCAACTAACTTAATTCTACAACGCGCAGAACCTCTTCTATAGAGGTAATGCCATCTACCGCTTTCCTGATCCCGTCCTGGAGCATTGTTTCCATGCCGTCTGCAATTGCCATGTCTTGTAGCTCTCTAACTGATATATTTTGATTATTTGCAACAGCGTTAGACAATCTATCTGTCATCTCAAATTGCTCTATTAGCAAAACCCTGCCTTGGTAGCCGATATTATGACACTGATCGCAGCCTACTGGCTTGTAGAGGGTTATATCATCTAATTGATAGTCCATTCCTTGCATTGCCTGAGCTAAAACTTGTGATGTCTGTTTCTCTGGCTGGTATGGCTGTTTGCAGTTATCACAAAGTCTCCTGACTAGTCTTTGAGACATAATCAAGCGAAAGGCTGAGGCCAGCATAGGGTTGTGGTCTATCATGTCGAGCATGCGGCTAACTGCAGCTGCGCCTGAGCCGGCGTGAAAAGTAGATAGTACTAAGTGGCCTGTCAGGGACGCCTGCAGGGCAGTCCTGGCTGTTTCTGAATCTCTGATTTCTCCTATCATTATAATGTCTGGATCTTCTCTCATCACAGCTCGTAGCTTGTCCATGAAGGTATCTTCATTGTCTGTGTCGACAGGAATTTGGGTAACGCCAGATATATCGTACTCAACTGGATCTTCTAAGGTTACTATCTTAACCTCTGGACTGTTTAGTTGGTTCAATATTGCATATTGGGTCGAGCTTTTTCCTGATCCTGTCGGGCCTACCATCAAAACCAATCCATAAGGCCGCGAGACCAACTGGTCAACCTTTTGACGTTGGGGCTGTTTGAAGCCTATATTGTCAAGGTTTAAAAAGGACTCGTTCATGTTGAAAATTCTTATAACCACATCTGTACCGTGAAGTGTAGGTACAGTCTCGATGCGCATATTAACTTCCACGTTTTCTCTCGATTGGTTAATTAAGGTTTCGCGCGTACTGCCAGTTTGTGGATAGTCGGCATTCCATCTTATTCTAGCTCTCATCTGCATATCATTGAGCAGGACTTGGTATCGGTTTTGCTCTAAATGACCAACTATGAGCAGCCTGCCGTCGATTCTGAAGCGAATACGAGCACCGTTCGGCTCAGGCTCTATGTGTATGTCAGAGGCTTCTAGCAAGAATGCTTGCTGTGTCAAAAATGTAAATAGCTCTGATTGGGTAGTATTAGCAAACTCTTCATCGAAAAGGTTTATTTCTGCACCTTGGCTGATCTGCTGATTGACGTCTAGTATTTTGTTGGTAAGTTCGTTGGCGACTTCCTCTGGAGTAGGTGGCTTTGGATCGTGTCTATGTTCATGCTGGTAGTATCGGTTGAATATTTCTTGAAAGCCGCTTTTAGAGACAAAAGCGAAAGAGAGGTTATACTCAGGCAGCTTTGTTCTTGCTTCTTGCAAGCTAGTTTGCGGTGTACTCAGAGTGAAACCCAGCTTAATATGGGCAGCGTCGCCAGTTATAGGCACTACTTGCAAGCTTTGCATTTCTTCAGCTGACAGCAAATCAGGAACAAAATTTAGTGAGTCTTTATTGCGAACGTCAATGTAGTTAACTCTCAAAAGGTCTGCCCGGTTCTTTGCAACCTGCTCTTCTTTGTTTCTAAGCTCGGCTTCAGTCTTCTCGCTCATGTTTATTATGGTATCTCATCGCATGACTAATTGCCATAAAATTTAAATAAATCCGGTCAAAAAAATAAAATGCTCCTACCAATTGGTGGGAGCATTTTATTTGTTGTTTGGAGTGTTTTGGGGTGTGTTTTAAAGTGTTCTTTTTTATAAGTAACGGCTTGGGTAAGCCGTTACTTAGGGAGCTTTATTTTACGTTTTTATTTTTGAGCACTTTTGTTATTCAAAAGTGCTTACACTTAAGATATATAAGTTGAACAGGTCTGTCAACGCTTTAAGCATAGATTTTTTAGAAATTTATCTTTTTAGCTTTCTTTCTATTTCGCGCTTAGCATCTCGTTGCTTTAACAAGTGCCTTTTGTCGTGCTTTTTGCGCGATGAACCTATACCGATTTCTAATTTAATAAGTCCATTGTTTACCCCAATTTGAGTTGGCAAAATATGCCGCCCATTTTGTCGGGCTGCTATAAGTCTTTTTATTTCAGACTTTTTTAGTAATAGTTTGCGATCTCTTAATGGTTCGTGCTGAGTGTAGGCTGGTTGATAGGGTGATACATGTGAATTAGTGAGAAATGGTTCGCCGTTAATAAAACGGACATAGCTACCTTTAAGACTCACATGGCCTTGTTTTATACTTTTTACTTCGCTGCCAAGTAAGACTAGGCCCGCATTAATCTTGTCGGATATGTCGAAATCGTATGCAGCTCTTTTGTTACGGGCAACTACTTTCATATTTGTAAGAATATAGTAAATAAGTTAGGTGGTACAGGACCGGTTTATTTTGCGACTCTTTTTAGGCGCTTAATTTATTAAGTGTTTGTAAGGTATAATGAGAGCTCATGAGGCAAATGTATCCTAGGCAAGAGGTTTATGACTGGCTGTGTCGTGTCACCGCTAAGGTGTATGGAATCGACATCAGGCCTGAGGTGACCTATGCTGACAGCCATTTCGGTGACTTTCAGACGAATGTGGCTATGAAACTTGCCAAGCAGCTCAAAAGCAACCCTCGCGATATAGCTAAGCCCATAGTAGACGAGCTTAATTCTGTAGATAGCATTAAAAGTGTTGAAGTGGCTGGACCGGGCTTTATAAACGTCACCTTGCTAGATTCATATTGGGTCGAATATATGGGCATGATTGACCAAGAGTTTGGCAAGAGCGCCCAAGGAAAAGGTGTTAAGATGCAAGTTGAGTACATTTCAGCTAATCCTACCGGTCCGCTTACACTTGGTAATGCTAGAGGTGGCTTCATTGGCGATGTATTGAGCAATGTGCTTGAAAGTCAGGGTTATACGGTAACTAGAGAGTATTATTTTAATGATGCCGGGACGCAGATTCAGAAGTTGGTTGAGAGCTATCTAGACTATCTGCATGGCAACGTGAGTGATGACACCACCTATAAAGGTGAGTACATGGAAGAACTGGCTCGAAATGAAGAGCTGTTCAAAGCGGTCAGTGAGGGTAATCTGCTAGACCGTACGCAAGCGAAAAATATACATCTAAATAAAAAGGGTGAGACAGCAGAGGTCGAGGGCTCTCTTATCTCGGAAACAGTGATGACCGATTATATTCAGCCTGCTCTAAAGAAAGCCAACATAACTTTCGACACTTATCAAAAAGAGCGGGATATTGTCAGCGTGTTTGCCGATGTCCTAGAAATGCTAGAGCGGCAGCATTTGATTGAGAAGCGAGACGGGGCAATATGGCTTAAGAGCAGCAACCTAGGAGATGAACGCGACCGAGTACTGGTGAAGTCTAGCGGTGAACATACCTATCTAGCTAATGATATCGCATATCATTACGATATATTTTCCAGTCGTGCTTTCGACCGGTCGGTCAAAATATGGGGAGCGGACCATGCCGGTCAAGTACCTTCACTTCGTTTGATATTGAAGCGTTTATTCCCCGAAAAAGAGCTCGACTTCCTCATTGTGCAGTGGGTCCGACTTATAAAAGACGGTCAAGAGTTTAAAATTAGTAAGCGAGCAGGGACATACGTCACCGTTGAGGAGTTAGTAGAGCGGGTGGGGGCAGATGTGGCGCGATGGTTTATGTTGGCACGCAGCAATGATACGCACATGGATTTTGATCTAGATCTTGCCGAGCAACAAAGTCAAAAAAACCCTTTTTGGTATGTTATGTATGCCTATGTACGAGCTAACTCCATACTTCACCAGGCCGAAACGAATGGACTGCGTGCTGCTGACAATGTATCGCAACTTAATGGACTGGAGCGGGAGATTGCAAAAGAGTTGAGTCGGCTGCCAGAATTGTTATCAGATGTCTCCACCAGCCATGAAGTCCATCGTTTGACTTTTTATGGGCAAGAGCTGGTTAAATTGTTTCATGAGTGGTACGAGACAAACAGGGTGCTCGAATTGCCTAAAGAGAAAGCTCAAGATAGACTGTGCTTTTTACAACAATATATCTTTGCTATGGATATCTACTGGCAAATATTAGGTGTTGAGCCATATAAAAAAATGTGAATAGCCACATTATAGATTGTATAATTATAAAATGCAGCAAATTGACCCTCGTGAATTAATAAGACCCAAACAAAGCAGAGCCAGGCTATCTAAAGAGCAAAAACCACCCAAGAATCCAGGCCTTATATGCGAATGGTGCAGACATTACCCTTTAACACCGGTTCATGGGCATTTTGAGTGTGGCAAATGTGGGCACAAAACTAAATGTTGCGAAATGGAATAAGTGTGCGTAATCAGGAATGGATTGAACGGCAGCTAAACTATGTATGGAAGACCTATTTTTTTGATGTTCCAGAGCACAACCCTGTATATATTGAATTTGGCCGTAGAGCAAGGACGCGCCTAGGGTCGATAAGCCTTGATCCAAACCAGCCGCAAACCAGTCGAATTCGAATAACCGGTTGGTTCCGTTATGAGGAGGTTCCTGTGTCTGTCGTGCATTCAGTAATTATTCATGAGATGTGTCATTACGCCCACGGCTTTCACTCAAGCGCCGAACAGCGTCACAAACACCCACATGCTGGCGGTGTGATACGCAAGGAGTTTGCCGATAGGGGCTTGGAAGATTTGTATGATTATCAACAGCAATGGCTTAAAACACAGTGGCCACGCTTTATAAAGAAGTATTACAAGCCCACTTCACCTAATAAGAAAAAACCAATAGGTCATCGTATTAAACTATCATTATTTGGATAGTATATTCAGGAAATTTCGCAGTAATCACATTCGAAAAACAGGCTCAATTGCTATAATTAGTAGATGAGTATTCATGAGCTCATTGAACACATGCAGAGTAATGAGGTGTTAAGCTCTCCTGAGATTGTGGAGGCGTTTTCCTCGATTAGTCGCGAAACTTTCTTGCCTGAAGAGTATAAATCGTTTGCAGGTGAAGATCGCCCTTTGAATATAGGTTATGGGCAGACAAATTCACAGCCTTCGACAGTAGCGTTCATGCTGGAACTACTTCAGCCGCAAACGGGCGATACAGTATTGGATGTCGGTGCTGGATCGGGCTGGACAACTGCCTTGTTGGCACACATAGTCGGTAAAAAAGGTCGGGTGTACGGAGTCGAGATTGTTGAAGAGTTAGTGGAGTTTGGTAACAATAATTTGAACATGCTTAGTGTTAAAAATGCTAGTATTCAGCTGGCAGATAAAGAGATCGGCTTAGCATCTAAGGCGCCTTTTGACCGAATCTTAGTTTCGGCTGCAGCCCAAAACATGCCACAGGCTTTAATAGATCAGTTAGCGTTTGGTGGTAGAATGGTGCTACCTATAGATTATTCGATATGGTCTCTGGATAAGCAAGCTGATGGCAGTATAGATACAAATGAATATCCCGGGTTTGCTTTTGTGCCTTTACGTGAATAGGGTACCTACTTTGCTCTATTAGAGCGGTAGCACATGCTACAATAAGCACATGATTTTCGTTTCTTTGTGGCGGTGGTGGTACGTGCAGGGATGGCAGGAAGCGGCAAAGGCTTTCTTAGCCGCAATAAGACGTTTAAGTGGAGTGTTTTCGATCGATCTTTTGTTGCGTACACTTTTCTCTCCATGGAAGCAGACAGTTAATATCGCTGGACCAAATACCCCGCCTCAACTACGAATCAAGTGGTGGGTTGGCAATCAGGTCTCTCGTTTTATAGGATTTATCATCCGTTCATCTACATTGATAGTTGCTGCTTTAGGCTTATTAGTCGCTACTGTTTTGGGCGGAGCTATTCTTTTGATTTGGCCGCTTGTTCCTGTAACGTCTGTAGCTTTGATTATAGTGGGGTTATTGTTTATATGGTAAACAGTCCGTCTCTGTCGCATCATCGTACTCGTTCGGCCTTATATCGTAGACTGTTTAGTGGCCGCAGAATAATAGTGTGGGACTTCATGACTCTATTCCTGATTTTTTTGTTGATTTTGGTTTTTTTGTTATACAGCGAGGCTCTAGCCTTGATGTACGTTATCTCGGGTCTGACGTTGCTTGTTGTTCAATTTCAAGCCTGGTGGAGACTGCATCTTATAGATTTAGTACCGACTGATGCAGGCCAAGACTCTGGGGTCGATATCAATCAACAAGCTCAAGCCGACCTGCTAGTGCATGCAGTTAGGGCTAAAAATCCGCAGGATTTATGGAAAAGAGTTCGATCGGAGTGGGAGGCTCAGTTTATCTTCAACAGGTTGTTTATATTGCCAGACCAGTTTGATGACGCCTTATCTCAAGATCCTGAGAAGATGGAAGAGGTGTGGGTTGAGGCCGAAAAGTTGAGTAGGCAGCTAGGTGTGCAGGGTATATCAATTGGGGTTGTTGTGGCAGTATTGTTATTATCCGTGCCCAATATAGAGCAGTGGCTTCGCTCTCATCGCCTCAGCACAGAAGCTTTGATGTCAGTTCTGCACTGGCAGCAAAGAACATCCAATATTATGAAAGAATTACGCAAAAAGCCTCTTTTTGGCGGCATAGCCAGAGATTGGTCAGCCGGTTATACCCCTGTATTGAACCGTTTTGGGCATGATCTGAGCGGAGATATTCAGCACGGAGCATTCCGTCATTTATATTTACAGACTCATAGCAATCTAATAGACCAGATGCTGACACAGTTGTCTCAAGCCGGCAGCTCAGGTGTCGCATTAATAGGCAAGAACGGTTCCGGCAAGACTTCCCTAGTCTATTCTTTGGCCGAGAAGCTTCTAAATGGAGACAGCGAAAGTTTGCGGTATCATAAGGTGTTTTCTATAGATGCAACTGCAGTTGTATCAGAGGCAAACAGAAGTGGTAACTTGGAGTCATTAATGGTTCAAATTGTAATGGAGGCAAGGAGGGCCGGAAATGTAATCTTGTTTTTTGATGATGCACAGAGTTTTTTCGCCCAAGAGTCGGGCGCTTCAGATATGACTAATATAATACTACAAATACTGCAGTCTAAGGCCGTAAAAAGTATTTTCGCATTACAGCCAAGTGACTGGCAGCACTTGACCAGTGTAGCACCCGACGTCACAGCTAGCTTGGAAGCGGCACACGTACAGGAGCCCGACCAAGAAACTGTAGAAAGGGTTATGCAAGATCAATCTCTAGCAATAGAAGGCAGTACCGGTTGTTTTATATCTTACAGGGCTATAAAAGAGGCTTATCAGCTTTCATCTCGATATACGCTAGAACAGTCTTTCCCCGGCAAAGGTATAGCTTTATTGAAGAGTGCTACTTCTCATGCTGAGCAGGGGTTGGTGTCGGAAGAGTCGGTTAGAACAGCGATTGAATCGATAACAGGCACTAAAGTAGCTACTGCCAACCCTAAAGAGCAGGACATATTGCTTAATCTTGAAGATAAGCTACATGAGCGCATGATAAATCAAAATTCAGCCGTCAGTGCGGTTGCTAACGCTTTGCGCAGGGCTAGGGCTGGAGTGAGAGACCAAAACCGACCTATTGGTAGTTTCCTGTTTTTAGGCCCTACGGGAGTTGGCAAGACGGAGCTAAGCAAAGCTCTAGCGGCTACTTACTTTGGTGGAGAAGACCGCATAATCCGCCTTGATATGAGCGAATATAACCAGCCACAGAGTACGGAGCGATTGTTGGCGCCAGCAGCCAACTCGGGCACATTTTTGACACAAGTTCGTATGCAGCCGTTTAGTGTGGTGTTGTTAGACGAGATAGAAAAGGCGTCCAGCGAAGTTCTTAATCTGTTACTACAGATGCTAGATGAGGGCGGCTTGACAGACGTTGATGGCATCAACATATCCTTCAAGGATTCAATAGTCATCACTACTTCTAATGCTGGGGCAGATATCATACGCTCCAACATAGAAGCCGGACAAAACCTAGAAGACTTTGCTACAGATTTTACAGATAAGCTTATTAATGAGCAGTATTTTAAACCCGAGCTAATAAACCGATTTGACGAGGTTGTGCTGTTTAGGCCCCTCAACAAATCTGAGCTTATGGATGTATTGGCTCTGATTATATCTGGGGTAAACCATAACTTATCAGATAAGCAGATAAAGATTAGTTTGAGCAATGATGCGGCACAGTATCTAATAGAGGAGGGTTACGATCCTCGATTGGGGGCTAGACCTATACGACGTGTAGTGCAGCGCACAGTAGAGAACGTTGTTGCGCGGCGCATGCTTGAGGGAGGTCTTAAGCCCGGCGATGAGACGTTACTTGATATCGACGATATAAAGCTGTCATCTTAAATTATCAGCAGCTACAAGGCTCATGCATAGTCGCATTATAGGGTTAAAATCAGTATACTAACCGACATGGAAGACGTTTTAGTAGTTTCGGGAGCAGTCTTGTTGGGCTTTGGCCTTTTATATGTAGGCCTTAAAGGCTATATGCAGCGTCTATTGCTGCAGATGCAAGATAAGAACCAGCAAGCTCGTCAAAGTGAACAGGAGGAAGTAGAGGGCAATGTCCGCTCACTTTTGGATGACAATCGAGAAAAGCTCGACATGATGGTTAATCAGCTCAAAGAGCAGCTCCAGTCTAGCCAGAAAGAGGTAGGTTCGCTTAAAGAGCAAAACGCCCAAATACGCGAACATTTGCATCATTCTACTGAGCTCGCTGAAAAGCTGAGAGTTTCTACAGAAGGACTTAAAAGCCTCCTTTCCAATAACCGGTTGCGTGGAGACTGGGGAGAGCAAGTTGCCGAAGACCTATTGCTTGCTGCCGGTTTTGTAGAGGGCCACAATTATGAGAAGCAGTCTACTACCAAAGAGGGGCGACCGGACTTTACTATATTGCTACCAGACGGTTTTAAGGTGAATGTGGATGCCAAGTTTCCTTTTGATGATTTAGTGGCCTACCAAAATGCCGACAACGATAAGGATCGGTCCAAAGCGCTCAGGAGTTTTGAGACAGCAGTCAAGACCAAGATTAAAGAAGTGACCTCTAAAGACTACATTGACCCTAGTAATCAGACGGTCGATTTTGTAGTGATGTTTATACCGAATGAAATGATATTTAGCTTTGTTTATGAGAAAGTACCAAATATTGTTCAGTACGCTTCTGAGCGTAAGGTTATGATGACCGGCCCGTTTGCCTTTACTGCGCTGCTCAGGCTTGTATTGCAGGCTCATAAGAACTTTCACTATGAAAAAGAGCTGCAAGGTATTGTTGGCCTAATCGAGGAGTTTCAGAGTCAGTATGATAAGTTTGGCGAGAGCTTGAACAAGGTGGGGCGAAGTTTAGATACTGCGCAAAAAGCCTTTCGCGAAACAGAAGGTGTCAGGCACCGTCAACTGAGTCGTGTAGTGGAAAAGATAACCGAGCAGTCGTCTGATGCCAAGCTTCTGCCAGGAGAGAACAAAGATGAGTCATGAACTAGGAGTGTTATCGCAATTTATAGCCAATAACAAACTATCTCTTGGCGGATCCTGGCTGATTATTGCGATTGTCTTTACAGCTAAACAGCAGCTCCAGAAGAGTCAATTCAAATTTTCAACTTTCAACACGCAAAAACTTGGTGCTACAAATATAAAGCGAGCTAATAGTGTAATTGGCTGCAGTCTTAAAGTTGAGCAAAGGGAGTATAACTATGGGTAAAAATAAGCGTGTACTATCTGGCATCAAGTCCAGCGGAGAGTTAACGCTTGGAAATTATATCGGGGCTATGCGTCGCTGGGCGTCTGAGCAAGACGAACATGAAAACTTTTACTTCATTCCTGATTTGCATGTTTTAAATATGCGCTCCATGCAAGACAATCCAGAGGCAGTTCGGCAATTAACACTCGATGCCACAGCTTGGCTGTTAGCGTGTGGTGTTGACCCTGAGAAAAGCACCATATTTGCTCAATCATGGATACATGAGCATAGCGAGCTAACATGGATTCTGGAAAACTATACACACATGGGACAGTTGGCGCGAATGACTCAATTCAAGGACAAACAAGTCTCCACTAGTCAAGAGGCGATTCCGACTGCACTGTTTACATACCCTGTGCTTATGACGGCCGATATACTACTCTACGATGCTGACGAAGTGCCGGTCGGAGAAGACCAGAAACAACATGTAGAGTTGGCTCGTGATTTAGCGGAGCGGTTTAACTATATGCATGGCCATACCTTCAAAGTCCCTGCCCCCACCTTGCAAGAAGTAGGCGCTAGGGTTATGAACTTGAAAGACCCAGAAGCCAAGATGAGCAAAAGCGACCAGGATCAAAGCGGAAACATTCTTTTGGTTGACGAACCAGACACAATAAGATCCAAGTTCAAGCGTGCGGTTACAGATTCGGGCGATGAGATTGTCGCTCGCGATGACAAGCCAGGCATTTATAACTTATTGCAGATCAACGCCAGCTTGCGCGATAGTAGCCTGCAAGACTTAGAAGCTATGTTCCAAAATAAAACATACAAAGAACTGAAAGAAGACACATCAGAGCTTGTGGTGCAGACTCTAGAACCAATTCAGTTGAAGTATCGAGAGCTAATAGGCGATGAAGCTAAGTTAAGAGACATACTTGATCTAGGCCGGAAAACCGCTCAACCAATAGCCGCAGAGAAGATGCAGCAGGTTAGAGAGAGGGTGGGCCTGTTAATTTAAAAGAGTTGTAAAAGTCTGTTTTTAGCAACTGTTTTTATTTTCAGGTAGTATGCGCAACACAAGAGCAGGTTGCTATTCTTATCTTTGCCAGCCATCTACAATTCCAAGCGCTGGAAGATTGGCAGAAGACTGATTTATGTGTAGATTTATTACTCAAAATATATTATCAATTATGTAACAAATAAAACATCAATATCGTACAAATTTAAATAGCCTTTGGATCTTAAAAATTATAATAATCCCAAAATTAAACATACAGAACAGATTTATCGTAGTTTAAATTTCTACAAAAAAGTATGTGAAAAACTCTTGACATACGATTAGGCTCATGCTAACTTAGAGTTAGGCTTTTAATAAAACCAAAACATCACACTCTTTAAAACAAATATTAAAAGCCGACCTTTCACATTTTCTGTTCGGTTAGCCTGTTTTCCGAATGGAATACAACCCCTCTAAAGTGGTCGCCTTTCTCAAGGTAGGGCCGGCGTGAGCATCTAAAAAATGCTTATACCGGCCTTACCGACAAGTGGTAAGGCGATCTACAACCTTGCCACTTGCTAAGCAGCAAAAAGGCGAGGGGTACAACGCCCCCACAGATAGCATTTGCTTGCTGGAGGGCGAACTGATTGGCTTAATGTACTTAGTTGTACGTTGTCGCCAGTCATATTTAGACGGGGCGACAAGCGCTATATATGCATTTGAGCGGATTTGTCGTCTCGTCATTCTCTTGACTGTAAAGAATAAACTCACCTTCATTGCGTGAGTTTTTGTTTTTCATGCATCTATACAGCTCACTGTTATACTGACGATAGTATGTTGCAAGTGGTATTACGCATTATAACTATTACTGTAGGCTTATTATTTGCAGGGCTAGTGTCAGCTATGTTTTTAACGAACCCTGGCGAGCTAGGCCCTTATGGGATAACACTTTGGTTTGTGGCGCTTTTGATTTTTTCTGTTTTGTTACTAACGATAGTGATTTATAGGTTAAGTGCAGGTGACGAGGTTAGAGATTTGTTAGTAGCCGCTAGGGTTGGATTTTTAAGTAGTACTTGGGCGGTCGGTATGCTGGCACTAGGCAGTTTGCGACAACTTACGGTTCGAGATATCATTTTAATAACAATATTAGTGGTGGTGGTTAATTTCTTTATGAAACGAGTGACTTTATGAACGATAATGATTTGAAATTTTTTTTAGAAAGGATAGACAAAGCTTCAAATTATGAGGAGCTTGAGCGGGTGCGTTTAGATGCTTTAGGCCGCAAAGGCATTTTAACCAATGAGCTACGCAGTATAAGCCAGTTACCAGATTCCGAGAAAGCGCAGACAGGTAAACGCTTGAATGCTTACAGACAAGATATTTTGAGGCATATAGATAATAAAAAACAAATTTTGCACGAGGAGCAGCTTGCAAAAGAGGCGGGTGATTTCGTGGATATGACTCTTCCAGGGTCGGAGCCTGGAAGAGGTAGGTTGCATCCAGTGGCTTCACTCCAAAGTGATTTAATTTATATTTTTCAACAGCTTGGTTTTGGGGTAGCGGATGGTCCAGAGGTAGAGACGGATTGGTATTGTTTTGAAGCACTAAACATGGGTCCTCATCATCCGGCTCGCGACACGCAAGACACTTTCTACCTAGAGAATGGGGCTGTGCCCAGGACGCATACTTCATCAGTTCAGATACGTCATATGGAGCAAAACAGGCCGCCAATACGAATTGTTGCTCCAGGTAAGGTTTACCGCAATGAAGATGAAGATGCTACACATATATGGGGCTTTCACCAGCTGGAGTGCCTAGTCGTAGATGAAGGCATCAGTCTGAGCGACCTGAAAGGAACTATTAATTATATGCTCAAACAGCTGTTTGGAGATAAGACAGAATTAAAACTTTTACCAAATTATTTTCCATATACTGAACCATCTATGGAGATGCACGCCAGTTGTATGATGTGTGAAGATTCTAGCAGGCAAGAGTGTCGTGTATGTAAGGGCACAGGTTGGTTGGAGCTGGGCGGAGCTGGCATGGTACACCCAAACGTGCTTCGCAATGTGGGTATTGATACAGATATGTATAGTGGATTTGCTTTTGGTTTTGGATTGGAACGTATAGCTTCAATTCAGTATCAATTACCCGATTTACGTGATTTGTGGCGACCAAATTTGAAATTTTTGGAGCAGTTTTAGTTATGGCTAGGATTTTTTACCCTAAGGAGCTAGAATTTTTAGATAATATCTTAAATTTGGGAAGGCTTGTTTTGGCAGGCGGTAGCACTGGTGCAATCAGGTCTAATTCATGCAGAATGGTGTGTGTATGCTGATAGTTGCCGAATGGATTAATCAATACTTGAGTCGAGGAGTGAGCATATCAGAGATTAATGAGGCTTTAGAATCGGCCGGAATCGAGGTTGAAGGTGTTATTAGCCCACCTGAGTTTGATAAAAAGTTAGTCGTGGCCGAAGTTGTTGATGTTAAGCCCCACCCTGATGATGGTAATTTGCAAATTGCTGTCGTGTCTACACCTGAAAACCGTTATGAAGTTGTGTGTGGTGCGCCAAACCTAGCTCAGGGTCAGAGGTCGGTGCTTGCAATGCCTGGGTCTGTCTTGCCTGGAGGCGAAAAAATCAAGCAGACGGAAATCCGTGGTGTTAATTCTGAAGGTATGCTTTGCAGCGAGAAGGAGCTGGGCTTAACTGATAATCATGAGGGTATAGTTGATCTTGGCAGTGAAGTAGAGGCAGGTAAATTGTTGAATAGCCTCAGCCTGGGTGACTATGTAATTATAGATGTCACTACAGCTGCCAACCGTTGGGATCTTCAGAGTTATAGCGGCATTGCTAGAGAAGTCGCAGCTCATACCGGTGTAGGTTTTACCGATGAGGAGATCGATCGTATGGACTTTGACTCCGGTAAAGAAAGCAAGATGTTTATCAATCATATTCCGGACAAAGTCAAAGATTATACTCTGGTAAAGCTAGAATGCGATGCAGTCGTTGGTCTTTTAGGTCAAGAAAAAATAAAAAGACGTCTGCGTCTTAGTGGTATAAAATCCATAAATTCTGTAGTCGATGCCACCAACTACGCCATGCTAGCTACTGGCCAGCCGCTACACGCCTTCGATGCTAGCAAAATTAAGGGTAAGGTAGAGGTTAGGTTTGCCAACAAAGGCGAGTCAATAAAGACTTTAGACGGGGTAGAGCGTAGTCTAGTCAGCGACGATATAGTTATTGCCGATGACAGTGGGCCAATCGCACTTGCTGGTGTTATAGGCGGCGCAGATACTGAAGTTAGCGACAGTACAAAAGAAATCATACTGGAGTCTGCTACGTTCCCCAGCGTATACGTTCGCAAGACTGCACAGCGCCATGGCCTGCGCACTGAAGCTAGCAGTCGTTTTGAGCGTCAGTTGCCTATACAGGCTGCTTTGAGGGGTATGGAGTCTCTAGTCAGTATGCTTAAAGAGTTCAATAGCATGAAAGTGGTTGAATCTCATCATGAGCGCAATGACTGGCCCTGGGTGCAGCATATTGGCCTGAGACTTAGCAAGGCCAGGCAGCTGACCGGCATAAAAGAGCTCAGCATGCAACAGATTGTAGGCCACCTAGAGTTGCTGGGTTTTGAGGCTGGCGGTTTCGATATAGCTGAACTTGCAAGAGGGCATTTAGGCAAGCCATATAAGCTAGGAGCTAAATTCAAGACAGATGGCCTAGACGCCTTTGACTGTTCTTATTTGATAGACTATCTGTACTCACTTATTGGAATTAGAGTAGGTCACTCGGCTTACCAGCAATATCAAAACGGTTTTGAGGTTGGTGTTGATGATTTAGTTGTAGGCGACCTGCTATTTCGTGGGGGTCCATGGGTCGAGCTGAGTGAAAGTGAAAGGGGCGGTATATCTCATGTCGCTTTATACATAGGAGACGGCAAAATCATAGAAGCCAAGGACTACGCTCGGGATAAAAATGGAGAGTGGCAGCAGATACCAGAACCGGATCGAAAAGTAGTAGAGTCAGACCTCGAATCAATAGTCAAAGACCCTCAATTTGTCGGAGCTAGACGGTATGTTAATAGTCTAGATGATTTCATATTTGCAACTGTGCCATGGTGGAGGCCAGACGTAAAGATACCAGAAGATGCCATCGAAGAAGTCATAAAGCTCATAGGCCTAGAAAAAGTCCCTGCTACTTTGCCTCATTGGCACCCTTCCTCTGCAGTGGTAGATTGGGATCTAAGACGCGATGATGAGGTAAGACGGCTATTGTATGGGCTTGGTGCATTTGAGGTTACAACTTATCCTTTCATAAGTGAGTCAGACATAGGCTTGTTCAAGCAAACATCAGATCATTTTAGGCTTCAAAACCCACGATCACAAGAACAAGCCTATTTGCGCAACAGTCTAATGCCGCTCTTAGTTCGTTCCGTTGTAAATAATTCAACTTATAAGGATAAATTTGTTATCTTCGAGCTAGCTAAGGTCTTTGGGGTTGATGGCGATAACCAGCTGCCTAATGAGAGGCATAAGTTGGGCTTAGCATGCCAAAGCGACGATATACTGGACTTGAAAAGGCATATAGATGCACTATTTGGCCATGCCCATTTAGACATTACCATCGAAATGACCAATTCTATTCAAAAATACTTACACCCCTCTCGGCAGGCTGTTATTTTTGGGCCTAAGAGTGAAGAGCTAGGCTGGTTTGGTGTAGTTCATCCAGATATTACGTCAGAACTTAAAAGTCGGTCACCGATAATGTATGCCGAAATAGATTTAATAAAACTAAAAGAAAGCTGGAGCCAGGCAGACTTTGAGCCTCTTTCTGCCTATCAGAGTAGTTATCGAGATATAACTCTAGAAGTGGCAAGGGATGTAACCTGGGATAGTGTATACAGGGTGTTGTCTGAGCTAGACGATGTCGAATGCAGCTTTAAAGACGAGTACCACAAAGACGACAAAAAAGCCTTGACCATACATGTCGAGCTCAAGGCAAGAGAACGCACCTTAAGCGAAGATGATATTAAGGACAGAATCGAACGCATTGTCAGGTTGTTGACTCGATACTTGGACGCTGAAATTACACTTTAGAATCATAGCCTTTTTGCTATACTGAGATAGAGTATGCCAAATAAATCCAATCAAGAGAGTTACCCCCAAAGCCAACAGCCGGAGCAACTGCCGGTGCAGCCCGATATAGGTCCGGCTGCAGAAGTCTTGCCCACGCAAGAGCAAGAGAAGCCTTCTCAACAAGAGGCGATAGACAAAGACGACAGCGTGGTGTTGCCGTATGTGCAGGATGATGATAGTGACGATTCAGCTGCTACCATACAGTCACAGGCTCCTAGTTCTGGCCAAGCGCAAAACCAGCCTACTTCACCGGCTGTAGCTGATGACCTCGACGTTATAGAAAAGGCTTGGGTCGACAGGGCTAAGCAGATTATCAAGGACACTCGAGACAATCCACGAGCTCAAGAAGAACAGTTTGAACAGCTGCAAATAGAGTATCATAAGAAGCGTTATGGCCGTGATATTAAAGCTAAAAGATAAACTCGAGGCCTGGCATATATGATTGCAATAATTGTAATTTCTGTATTGACAATCGCCGGGCTGGGCTTGACCGGATATTTAATTTATCGTCGAGGTCTTCGCTATGCAAAAGGCATTGAGCGCGGTATCAAAATGGTACCTATACTTATTAACCTTCCGCCGGCTAGTGAGGATGTTGAGGTTGGCGGTAGGGACGTTAGGGATGTTATGCAAGAGCGCAACTCCCAGGCTGAAGTTTTGTATAACCTTATTGCCAGTACGGCTACCAAAGGTTTTAAAAGCAAATTTTTCGGACAACGTCATATAGGCTTTGAGATTGTGGCTATCGATGGCATTATACGTTTTTATGCTGCAGTTCCGGTGGCTATGGTGTCGGTGATAAAACAGGCCATACTTACAGCTTACCCCGGAGCTCAGCTAGAAGAGGTAGAGGATCACAACATCTTCAGCGAGGCTGGCAAGATCAGCGGTACTTATGGCGGAGAAGTGAAGCTGAAGAAAGAATACTCCTATCCTATAGCTACCTTTAATGAATTACAAAGAGATGCCGTAAGTGGCTTGATAAATAGCTTAAAGTCACTCGAAGAAGGCGACGGCGCAACTATACAGATATTGCTTAGACCGGCCTCAGAAGGTTGGGAGAAAAATACTGAAAATCTAGCTAAAAAACTAGGTGAAGATGATGGTGGGAAAGGCTTTTCACTTAAGCATATCCTTCAAGCTCCGTTTAAAGTGCCGGAAAGTGGCGATGATAGCTCCTCTAAGACACCAAAGCAGCTTAGTAATACTGAACAGAGCACTATAGAAGCCATCGAGCGTAAGGCTAAAGCGTCCGGCTATGAAGTTTTGATAAGGGTGATAGCATCTTCTGCTACTGCTAGCAGAGCCCAGGCCAACACCAACAATATTGTAGCCGCATTTTCGCTGTTTGACGCCCCTGGGCTAAACGGCTTTAAATTTGAGCCGGCTAAAAATATCGAAAACTTTGTAACCGACTTTATATTCAGATTCTTTCCGCCAGAAAGAAACAAGATGATCCTAAATAGTATAGAGTTGTCTACTTTATTTCATTTTCCAGATGATCAGTTTACCAAAACTTCCCAGGTGCAGCGTCAGCAGTCCAAGCAGGTGGAGGGCCCCAATAATATAAGCCAGACAGGTGTCTTGGTGGGCAACAATGTTCATCATGGTGTCAAAAAAGAAATCCGCCTCAACGACAATGATCGCCGCCGCCATGTCTATATAGTAGGCCAGACAGGCACAGGTAAGTCTGTGTTGCTTGAGAATATGATGGTTCAAGACATAAGAGATGGCAAAGGTTTCGCGTTTATCGACCCTCACGGAGATGCAGCAGAGGAGATTCTGGGTATGCTCCCCAAAGAGCGAGCTGAAGATGTTATTTATTTTGACCCAGGAGATATGGATAACCCGCCCGGCCTAAACTTGTTTGAGTATCATACTGAAGATCAAAAAGACTTCTTAATTCAAGAAGCTATAAATATGCTAGAAAAGCTATACGACCCTCATAACCAAGGCATAGTTGGGCCTAGATACCATCATATGTTTAGAAATGCTGCTCTTACGGTCATGGCCGACCCGGCAGGGGGCACATTTATAGATGTATCGAAGCTATTTCGTGATCCGCAGTTTGTCAAAGACAAACTCAAACATGTTCAGGATAAGACCGTTTTAGAGTTCTGGCAGAAGGAGATGCCGGCCGCGCAGCGCTCAAGTGATCATGGCGAAATGGTGAGCTGGTTTGTCTCTAAGTTTGGCGCTTTCTTAAGTAATCAGATGATGCGCAATATCATTGGGCAATCACAAAGCTCATTCGATCTGCGTGAAGTTATGGATAATCGCAAGATATTGATAGCCAATCTCAGCAAAGGCAGACTCGGCGAGCTTAACTCTAAGTTATTGGGTATGATATTTGTCATGAAATTTCAGGCCGCCGCCATGAGCAGGGCGTCGGTGCCTGAAGATCAAAGAGTCGACTTCTCTTTGTATGTAGACGAGTTTCAGAATTTTTCTACCGAATCTTTTGCCCATATATTGTCTGAGGCTAGAAAGTACCGTCTAAATCTTATAGTGGCCAACCAGTTCATATCCCAGTTAAGCGAAGAGGTTAGAGAGGCTGTTTTTGGCAATGTAGGCACTATAGTTAGTTTTAGGTCCGGGCCCAATGATGCTGATTTCTTGGTAAAGCAGTTTGCGCCAACTTTCAACGAGAGAGACTTGGTCAATATGCCCAACTACAATACCGCTATCCGCCTCATGAACGGCGGCCTACCTACAAAGCCTTTCAGTTTGGCTACATTGCCGCCAATTGGTTCGGCCAATCCAAAACTTATAGAAGCAGTCAAGCAACTTTCTTCTATAAAATACGGCAGGCCCAGACAAGAAGTCGAAGACGAAATATTCGATCGGCTATCAACTAAGCCGCCCCCTAGTCCATTCGATAGTTTGGCTAGCTCTAGACAGGAAGGATCTTCTAGTAATAGCCGCGATAGCCGACCTGCGACTAGTTCAAGCTCGGACTCTTCATCTAGTCAAGGCGGACAGTCATTTCTAGACGAATGGTTGGCTAAGAGGCGTCAACATATGCAGCAGTCTGACCAGAAAAAAAGCAGGGTATCAGCATCTGACAGCCATGCAAATCAAACACAAGAAGGGAGGTTCAATATGAACCCAGATCAGCACCAGAATCAGTCAAATTCACAACAAAGCAGCAGTGGCAGGCCGCAATCTTTTCAGCCTGAATCTCATAGTGAAGACGGCAAGCCAGATGAAGCTGTCAGAAGCTCAAGTCATAGAAAGTCTGTGACTCCACCTCCGCCCAAACAGCCGCCTGTGTTGCCTCAAGACAATCCTGCCGATCAGACATCACAAACTTCCGCAGTCCCGCAGCCGGGGCAGTCGGTTCCAGGTGCTCATTTTGCTTCATCTCAGTATGCGCCCCAATCTCAGTCCAATACTCAGCCACAGTCGGAGGGTATGCATGGGCAGCAAGCACCTCTAGGTCAGTCTCAAGTTAACTCACAAGCCGGTGGCCAAGCTTCAATTGACAGCTTAAGTCAACAAACCTTGCCAGACCAAAGCCAGCCACAAAACCCATCTCAACCCCAACCTGAAACCTATGAGGCTACGACTCCACCACCTCAGCCTCAACAGCCCTCATCTCAATCACCTAGCCCTCAAGAACAATCAAATGACCATATGAGCCCTCAGCAGACCTCCGGGCCTGATGCCAATACATCACCCCCAGAAGAAGAGTTTTCCTTGCCATCAAGCAGAGATTATCTATCTTCTGATACGCCGCCAATTTCACAGCCCTCTACGGGGCAACCAACTAGCTCTCCAGCGCCCAGCTCTCAGCCGGAATCTAAGCCTCTAGAGGGTAGTCAGCCTGGTCCGACCACCAGCAATCAGCCGGCGCCTAGCGAGCATGCTGATAGCCAGAGAGGTAGTCAGCAGCCACTTCAACCCGCCGCTCAAAGCGACACGCTTGAGACAGATAAAGAAACTCAAAATTATGCAGCTGCTATCAACGGAAATGTGAACACTCAGAAATATCCTGAACCAGCGCCCCCTCAAAACAATAGTAGCGCTCAAGGGCAAGGCGCTGATACAGGCAGTGACGAGGTCGCAGGCGAAGAAGAGAGGGGCGATACATCTTCAGAAGACAATAGACGAGAAAGCAATGATAATGGCCTCGGCAATCAAATAGGCGACCAGCAAGAACCAGAATCTAAAAGTGATACATATCAATCTAGCCCCGGTCAACAGGCAGACAAGGCCGAAGGCGAGGATGAAACTGAAGGCGATGAAACTGCAGCTAAGCCATCTCCTAACCTAGAGTCTATGAAAGACGAACTCTCTAAAGAGCTAGGCCCTGAGCTAGTATCTAGCTCTAATGAAGAAGAGGCAGTTGATGAATCTGATTATGAGCAACAGGACTCTGAGGAAGGCTATAAACCAGGTGGCCAAGATGATGCAGCTAGCTTAGAAGCCATGAAAGACGAGCTTTCTAAGGAGCTTGAATCTGAAGTGACTGTTAACTCCCGCGAAGAAGGGACTGACAGTGCAGCCGATAATAAGCAGCAAGAGCCAGAGCCTCATACGGATACAACTACTAGCCAGCCAGCTCAGCAAGAGGGCAGTCCTGATGCATCAGCTCAGCCACAGAGCGAAACAAAAGATGAATCACAAAAGCCTGAATCAAATATTCCCGACCTCAAACCAGGAGAAGTTTATATAGACGAAGATGGCAATGTTCACAAAGGCTAACACCTACACCATAGTAAATAAAACAACAATAATTTGACATAGATAAGACATAACTCTTCATAGACACCTCTCAGCCTGCTTTTATTGCGCATACAAAACTTGCACAATTTAGAGGTAGAAGGTTAATATATATATTAGATGTATAAACAGGCTAAACATCAAAAGTGAAAAACAAAATCAAAACTCAAAACCTAGTGACCAAGCTTGGCGCATTGTCGTTAGTTTTTGCGTTTACCGCAACCATCTCCTTCCTCTCCCTAGCTTTAGCAAACCTACACGACTCTTCTGCTCAAGCCGACTCCCAATCCATCCCATACCGCATCAACTTCCAAGGCCGTCTCACAG
>CAYQCN010000006.1:0-31914 GCA_964415975.1 uncultured Candidatus Saccharibacteria bacterium
CGAACCCGATAGTCGCGAAGCGACGGGTTCGTAAGGAAGGAGTATCGCAGAAGCTTGCTTCGAGCATGCGAGGAAGGCGCATCGAGCGCTAGCGAGATGATCCCGCCGGGGTCACCATTAGCAAATATAATAGCCCCGCTAGGAGTGGCCTTATTTTCTAGTTGCGTATGCGATGAGAGTCGAACTCGCAGCGTTTAGATTAGTGCCAAATCTTTTGATTTCTAAAATAAATAGTTAATAGTTAGATGATTCGGTTTGGCCAAAAATACTTAAAAACATATCTAGCCCACTATCTTGCTGATAAGATCTACCAACTTATTGGGCGTAATGTCGGCTTTGATTAGGTAGCCATCGGCACGCGACTCCATCGCTCGACGCGATTCATCGCTTTGGGCTAAGTTTGTCAGAATTACTATCTTGGTGTCAGGAAGCTTGGATCCGTCTTCACCTCTTAGCTCTTTTAGCACTTCTATACCTAGCATCTCTGGCATCATTATATCTAGTAAGATTAAATCGTAATTGCCTTGCCTACCTTTATCTAGACCCTCTTTTCCGTCATATGCAACTTCGACTTTATAACCGTGTTTTTTCAAGACATGTGTGTACATGTCGACCATAAAAGGATCGTCTTCGATAAATAGTATGGATTTGTTTGCTGCATCTGTCATTTTTTAGCCTCTATATAATGAATGGTTCTTTATCCAGCCGTGTACGCCACGGGTTATTTTATCATTATCGTCATCCTCTGCTTGCTTTGCAACTGTTGGAAGCTCAAACGTAAAAGTACTGCCCTCACCTTCTTTTGACTCTACCTGAATGCTGCCACCGTGTGCCTCGATGATGGTTTTTGACATATATAAGCCTAGCCCAGTGCCCCTGTGAGAGGTCCTGGTTCTGTGCGAGCGGTAGAACTTGGTAAATAACTTACCTATAGCATTAGGCGGCATGCCAACCCCATGATCTCGCACAGCTGTTTTAACCATCTTATACTGTTTGTCGTACCACACATCGATTTCGATCGACTGACCAGATTCGCTGTATTTGATTGCGTTATCTATAAGGTTTGTTAACACCTCTGTAATACTGACGCGGTCGGCCGCAACATTGGGAGTATCGTCTTCGATTTTTGTCGCTATAGTTTTATTTTGTGCCAGAGCTTTTTGGTTTAGCTCCGTTGCTACTGATTCGACGATATCTGACCAAGACAAGGTTTCTAGGTCTAGGTTTAGTTCACCGTGTTCTATGTGTGATACGTGTAATATGTTGTTAATGGAGCCTGCAAGTTGTCCGGCCGATATGTCAAGCTTACGGATAAACTCCTTATATTCGGGTTCTAGCTGATCGGCCAGCTCATTATCAAGTATCTCTATGTAGCCCTTTATTACCGTGACGGGTGTCCTTAGCTCGTGTGCGGCTAGCGCAACAAAGTCTAGCTTCATATCTTCTATTTGCTGCTCCTCTGTTCTATTGTGAAAGGTTACAAGTACGCGTACTCCATTTGGGTCGGCGCCAGTGTAGAGTGCATCGACATCCAATGATAGCGAGTACTCGTTGCTTTGTGCATATTTAAGACCTTCCCACTGCTGCTGCTCCATGTCTTTTCCAAGTTGGTAGCACTCATCAACCCATTCACTCAGCATGAGTTTTTTGTTGTGAGCCAGAGGGAGTACATCATTAATATGTTTGCCTGCCACATCGTCAATGCCAAGACCGGTAATATCACTGGCTGCTCGGTTGAACAGGATTATATGTTTGTTACTGTCTAGTGCCAGTACACCGTCTTTGATCGAGTTTAATATCATGCGAAGCCTGTTAGCCTCAGCATGCATGACGTCGGTTTCAGCTTCTGAGCGCGACTTTAATTCCTCTATTTTTTCTGCGACCTTGTCAAGTTCTGTACTAATCATCTTATAGCCACTGGGAAGTTTGGCTTCAGTTTTTTTGAGTGGAGTGCCGCTAGCAATTGCTTGTATACGACCACTAATTTTGATTAATGATTTTTTTAAAACAAAATAGTGGCTTATCGCTAGCAGAGTGGCTATTATTATTGCTAAAGCTACGAGCCAGCTGTCCGGATCAACCCCATAGGCAAACAGGGCTACAATCAATATAATCGGCAATCCGTGTGACAGCATGAGTGATGCCAAAACTGTTGATTGCCATAAATCTTTCATCAGTAAGATACCGTTCGATCGGTTGGCAATACCGATATCCAACTACTACCTTTATTTAGAGGGAGTGCTTTGCCGTCTTTATCTAATATTTCGAACCTATCACTGTAGCTTGACTGTCGCCAAGTGGCCTCCGTTACTTTGCCGTTATTGAATACGAGCGCCTCCCCGCTGCCGATATTGTCCAGTACAGTATATTGACCATCTTGACTCGCATTCATCTTGGCGACGATAAGGTTATCTACGCTGATTTGCTGGTTCGTACCTGCATCAATGTGGCTTTGCCCTGCAAGGTACCTTTTATAACTGTTGTTATCTCGACTATAATCAAATCGGGCTTGGTACTGACTACTTGAAAAGTCAATAGTTATGCTTGTAGCATTCGGTTCTTGGGCCGGATCTGCATCTTGCCAGCTAAAATCTTTGATGTTGCTATTGGTGAACCCTAGACTATTTTGCAAATTACGCAACTGACCCATATCCGCATACATGTTGTGCGGTGCCGGTCTATCTCCTCTTCTAGAGTAGGGTCCAGGGTGATCGAATTGATCTAGGTCTTTTGCTCCGCGATTACTCAGCATTTGAAGCGCCTCCGCGCTACCACCTACGTGCGCGATTGGAGCATCAAAGCCCATAACCCAATCCACAAAATACGGCCTCATGCTACGTATAGGGCCGGTTGTTTGAGGTATGTCGTATTGATAAAGAGCTAAGTAGCGTGTAATGCCGCCTTCTGATACTGTCTCGAACACAATGTCAGCAGAGCCCAAGCCAGTTTGCGGCCTGGCATTAGGGGAGTTTTCTATCAAGACCCCTGTGATCGGTTTGGCGGCCTCTTCGGGCTCTACCTCATGACCTCTAAGTGGGGCAGGTACGGTTTTAGGTTCTGGTGGCTCCTCTTCGGTCGATACAGTCTTGTCATTTGCGCGGCTTTCTATATTTGGATCATCAGGGTTTGTCAGGGCGTAGACCGATGCTCCGACTGCTAATATAGCTAACGCAACTGTGCCATGTTTCCAGTAGCTTTGAAGCCAGTTTTTGAATTTATTTTCTTTTTTTGAATGACCGTGCATACTTAAGCATTATCTCATATTTAGTCAATATCCAAAACTTTCTGCAGCCTGCGCAGAGTTGCCCTCTTGCCGATTAGGTTTAGCGTCTCAAACAGTCCCGGTGCAGCAGTTTGGCCGGTAACAGTTATTCGTATTATTTGAAACATTTGTCCAGTTTTAACATCAAGCTCATCACTAAGAGCTCTTAAGCGCTGCTCAAGATCCTCTATGTTAAAGTTGGAGTCTTTTAGCGTACTAATTATTTTTGGCGTCAAGTCTTTAGCCACGCTTGTATCTAGTTTGTCGGGATATTCTTCTGGGTCTGTAAAGAAGAACCACGACACATCAGGTAGTTCGCCCAGGTATTTAAGCCGATCATGTATAAGTGATAGTACGTTTTTCTTGTAATCATTACTGTATTCTTGAGCCGCTTTAGGCCAGAATGGCTCTGCTTGCTCTGTCAAATTTTCTAAACTAGCTCTCCTTAGATGGTGGCCACTCATCCAGTTGAGCCTTTGCTGGTCAAATATGGCCGGGCTTTTATGTATCCTTTTTAGCTCAAATTTATCTATTAACTCGTCTATGCTGAAAAGTTCCTGCGTTGAACCATCATTCCAGCCAAGAGTTGCCAGAAAGTTAATCAGACCCTCGGCAGGATACCCAAGATCTCTATATTCTAAAGCTCCAAGAGCTCCATGACGTTTACTTAATTTGGCTCTGTCCGAGCCAAGTACGGGTGGCACATGCACAAATTGTGGAGGATTCCACCCCAGGGCCGAATACAGTTGCAAGAATTTAGGAGTTGAAGATAAAAACTCATCACCACGCAGCACGTGCGTTATATCCATCTTATGATCATCTATTACATTGGCGAAATTGTAAGTCGGCCAGCCATCAGACTTAATGCAGACGTAGTCATCCAGGGTGGCACCTGAGTGTTGCTGATATCCATACACTGTGTCCTCCCAGGACGGATCAAAATCTTGGTCGATAGCTAAACGCAGAACATGCGGCTGCCCTAAGTCTCCATCCGTCTTGAGCTTGTTTCGATCAACCTTAAAAGGCTGCTTAGCTTTTTGAGCGGCTTTGCGCATTTGAGCTAGTTCTTCAGGGGGTGTCCAGTCCCTGTATAGCTTGCCCTCGCTTAGTAATTGATCGGCATATTTTTTATATATATCTAATCTTTCAGATTGCACATATGGTCCATAACCCCCTCCGTTTTGCGGGCCCTCATCCCACTTTACGCCTAGCCAATTTAGACTTTCCATAATATATTCAGCTGCACCCTCGACAAGTCTTTCCTGGTCTGTGTCCTCAAATCTTAGTACAAACACTCCTCCAGTATGCTTTGCAAACAGCCAGTTAAATAGTGCGGTCCTAAGTCCGCCCACGTGCATGAATCCAGTGGGGCTAGGCGCAAATCGCACCCTAGTATTTTCGTTTTTCATACCAGTCAGTTTAAAACAGAATAAATTTAAAGTCTAAATATTAGTTTGATAGTAGCTACATGCTGCTTGCTATTCTTACTACCTCATCTTTTTGCAGTTCGGCCTCACTCTCTATTTTGTAAAATATACCTCGGTTTACCCAAGCAGCATTACCATTGCCATAGGTATATATAGTAAGACCTCCCTCTCTATAAGTTTCGTATCGAGGAGTTTGTTGGCGAACATAATTGTCAAGTAGACCTTGTGAGTCCCAGTCGGTACTGCTTTGGGCTATATCAATATACCCATCTTCAGATCCAAAACTAATCACCAGTTTGCCAGGACCGTAAGCTACGGGTCCCTGGAAGCTGTATCCGTTTGGTGTGTAGCCAGGAAGTTGTGCATCAATTTCTGCATTATTTGCAGCGACCCTAACAGCAATATTGGGATAATTCAGATAAGTGGTATATCCTGCCAGTAGCAGCATACTCAAGCTTAAGGCTCCAATTTGTACCAACTTGCCCTGTTTCAAGCGAGCAAGAAAAGATTTATTCGCAGTTTTACTTTGTTTGTTTGAACCTTGGTCCATAATGCGGTCCAAATCTGTAGCTGGCGATTTGTGATTGTCTTCAGCCTCATAATTTAGAGTTTGACTGTGATTGTTTTCAGTTTCAGTCTCAGCAGATTTAAGTGTATAAGTCTGGTGGGGCTCCATTGTTGTCGGCTGACTTATATTTTTGGCAGGTTTACTTGGCGTGTAGCTTTGGGAATAATTTTTTTGATCAGTTTCTGGCTTTGGCTGGTTAAATACTTTCGTTTGCTGTGGTCCCGTGATGTCGCCACCTAGCTTTATATCAGAGCCAATCTGAGCTTTGTGCTCTTGGCTGTGCGAGTCTTCAAACTGGTTGGACAGGTCTAGTACGTAACTGCTGGTGTTTTGGCTGTGGTATTTAGGTTCTGTAGGTTCTGGTGGCTGGTGGCTGCTTTGGAATTTTCGCAATCTTTCGGCCGCCTGCTTGCCACAATTCTCGCAAAACATGCGACCATTTATAGTTGCGGTTTTATCTTGCTGGCATGTTTGACATTTCATTTGTGTATTTTATCGTATTAATTTTTTAGTTCTTATAGTTATATAGGTAAAATTATATCTTAGATTGCCGCGAGTGCAAACTCTTATAAACTCTTAGCATAAACTTAGGGATTGCAAGCTGTCTGCGCCAACGAGAAGGTTCAAGCATCAGCCGCCATAACCACTCAAGACCTGTTTTTTGCATAAATTTAGGTGCTTTGCGGCGCTGCCCTCCAAACTGCCTATAGTCGAATGTGCCTCCTTCACCTATGAATATCCCTTTATCAAGCTTCTTGGCAAGTCTTTGAGCTAAATATTCCTGGCGAGGAAAACCAATCCCTATTAGCACTATGTCTGGTTTTTTTAATTTTAGATTTTCTACGAGCTGCAGTTCTAGCCTGCTTGAGAACTCTCCGCTATCATCTTTCCCGGCACTTGAGCCAACAATTTTTAATCCCGGGATTTGACTGGAGAGGTGCTCGGCTGTGGCTGTGATCTTTTGATTTAAGGGTGAGCCTACAAGATAAACTGTTTTGTTGTTTTTTGCTGCCATTTCTAGCAGTGGCCAGGTGAAGTTTGTGCCGGCAAATTTCTCTGGTAAAACCTTGTTTAGTTTTTGCGGCCTAAAGACAATGTCGGACCCGGTCTTAATTAGCTGCCATAGAGAGCCACTAGTATTCTGAAAATAAGCTGCCCACTGCAGGGCTACACCATCGGGTAAAGCCATCCAGGCGTCGTTTAGCACTTTCTGATGCTTTGTCGATCTGAAAAATTCTACATATGGCTTTACTACATAATGAGGTTCATCTGTATTGTTGATAATTCGGTCTATAGCCTCTTCTATGGTATAGGCATCGATTTTCACGCCAAGTATTGTTTTTTGCTTATTTGTTTTGGCCATAGAGTGAAACGTGATATTTAATTTTCTCTACGAATCTTTGCGTGTGAAATTTTTCAGCTTGCTGTCTTAACTTTTCAGAATCAAAGTTTGTTGCCTCCGCTTGATTTATTGCTTGATTTAGATCTTTAGGAGTTTGGAGTTGGAAGAGTATGCCGGTTTGGCCGTGACTCACAGTCTCAGTTACGCCGCCAAAACCGTAGGCAATTACCGGTGTTCCTAGAGCCATTGCCTCAACTGGAGCTATGCCGAAATCTTCTTTGTTTGGAAAGATCAGCCCTTTGGCTTTAGCCACTGTTTCATCTCTTTCTTGCCTATTTAAGAAGCCGACAAATTCAATATTATCGCCTGCTATCTCTAGCAACCGATTATAATCTGGCCCATCGCCAATGACTTTAAGCTTTTTGCCCGATATATTAAATGCCTCAATAGCAAGATCGATCCTCTTGTATGGCGTGAGCATGCCTAGTGTTATGTAATAATCTTCTTTAGAATTATTTTTTATGGCTGGCATTTCTACAGGAGGATGTAATACTTCGGCCTCCCTCCTGTAAAATTTATCAATTCTTTGAGCGGTTGTGTTTGAGTTGGCCAAAAATTTATCTACTCTGGCTGCTCCTGCGTAGTCCCAAAGTCGGAACTTTTTTGCTTGTCGCCGTATATAGCTGCGCCTTATTGGTCCTACGTTTTGCTCATCTAAATATTGGGGCCAATAGTCCCAGACAAATCTTGCGGGGGTATGACAGTAGCAAATATGATGAGTTGTCTCTGGAGTAATTATATTTTTAGTAAAAGCCGAAGATGAAGACAACACTAAATCAAAATTACTAAAATCCCAGCTCTCTATTGCTGAAGGAATTAAGGGAAGAGTATAGCGACTTCTATATTTAACCTGTTTCGGTAAGCGCTGTAATTGGCTAGTATATATTCTGTCACTATCATAAGGGAACAGTTTTTGGTTGTGAATGAGAGTATAGATTGGTGCATCCGGGAAAGTTTCGGCCATCACTTCCAAGACCTTTTCCGCTCCGCCCCTCTTAGTGTTCAACCAGTCATGCACCAGTGCTATCTTCATGGATTACTCAACAGACTTTTTTGATACTCGCTTAAGCTGCTTAGAGCTACTCCTGCACCCTTGACTACACAAAGCTCTGGCTCGTCGGCGACCAATATGGGTACGTTTATAACTTTTGTGAAAAGTGAATCCATGTCTGTCAGTAAAGCACCTCCACCAGTCAATAGGATACCCCTATCTATAACATCACTAACTAGTTCTGGAGGGGTGTTTTCTATGACGCTACGGATACTTAGAACTATTTGTTGCAGTATGTCTTGAATCGGGTCGATTATTTCTGCGTCTGCTATCTTGATCGTCTTTGGTAGCCCTCCAATGATATCTCGTCCACGCACCTCCATTGTCTGTTTTTCCTCGCTTAGCATAGCTCGCCCAACCTTGAATTTGATTTTCTCGGCAGTGTGCTCACCGATAGATAGGTTGTGAGCCTTGCGTAAATGTTCTGCTATGGCTGTATCGATTTTGTTGCCCCCCACTCTAACGCTGTCTTGCGCTACCACTCCCCCTAGCGATATAACTGCAATCTCGGTAGTTCCTCCGCCAATGTCTATGACCATGTTGCCTTGAGGTTCAGTAATGTTGACACCGGCCCCTATAGCAGCAGCTACAGTCTCTTCGATGACGTGTGCAGCTCTTGCACCCGCTGCCAACGTAGCGTCTATGACCGCCTTTTTCTCAGTAGAAGTAGCGCCAGCCGGTAGAGTTATCATTACATCCGGCTTAACCAGTCTGTAGCGTCCAATTGCCTGATTCATATAGTGTTTTAGCATTTCTCTTGTGATGCGGAAATCTGCTATTACGCCGTCTTTTAGGGGTCTATTTGATATTAAAGCTTCCGGCGTGCGCCCCAGCATTTCTTCTGCCTCAGCGCCAATAGCAACAATATCTTCATTGTCGCTATTAATGGCTACTACACTGGGTTCGTTGACTACTATGCCTTTTCTTGGCACGTAGACCAGAGTATTGACCGTCCCTAGGTCGATGGCTATGCGCTTCGCAAACATAGGTATACTATATACTATAGACTTATGAGTTCGCGACTTAAACATATACGTTTATTTATTAGTGTTTTAGCTACAGTAAGCGCAATAGCGATTATTACAATTCTATTGGTGGCTTATGGACAGGGATATATATACGACTATGAATCCGGTGAAATAACCAGTGGCGGCTTAGCGCTTGTTGATTCGCGCCCAAGTGGCGCCGAAGTGTGGATTAATGGCAACCATGAAGGAACTACTTCTGACAGGTTCCGATTGCCGGCCCAAAACCATTACATTAGCATCGAAGCAGAAGGTTATCGTCAATGGCAAAAGAGCTTTACCGTCGGCGAGTCTGAGGTAGTCAATCTTGAATACCCTTTGCTTGTGCCGGAGAGAGTCGTAACATCGCCTATCTTGAGCATGGAGATGCCTACCGCAAGTGACAAAAGTCTATCTAACAATCGTGTTGCAGCTGCTTTTAAAAAGCCAGTGCCTCATGTGCGTGTTTTTTCTGTGGACAACCTCGATGATCAAGACTTGGTATTGACCATAATGACTGGCTGGAGGGAGGTTGAGATATCTCATTTATCTTTTTCGAGTGGTGGCACTAGATTGCTTGTTGGTGCTAGCGACCCTAACGCGACTAGTCGCTGGTTTCTTGTTGCTATAGATGGTTCTGAACATGAAGCTGTAGACCTCAACGCAGCGTTTGACGTCGAAATCGGAGAAGTTCAATTCGGCACATCGCCCACCTCACTGGTTGCGTTGTCCGACGAGGGGCTTCATCAGCTCGATGTGGATACTTTGGACCAGCGTGATTTTTATCAAGGTGAAGTAGACGATTTCGTTGTTGATGAGAGCGGAGTTTTATATATGTCCAGGTCTGTAAATAATCAGACAGAGTTAGTTCGTCAGACGGTACTAGGCACTCAACAGGTCGTCAATACTTTTTCAGGTGAACGTGATATCTCGCTCGACACCATCAGATGGCAAGAAGCATCTAGCTTACTGGTCCACGACAAATCTAAAAACCAGCTATCTATATATTCTTCATTAGACAGTGAACAGCCTCAAACCAGAACCTTTCCAGCTGGAAGTGCTGACAGCGTCTTATCTAGCCCAGACAATCGTTTTATCCACCAGTATAGTAAAGAACAGGTGCGGCTGTATGATATGAGGCGCAATATCGAAGGCACATTTAGCCTTCCTTCTGAGCCAGGCATGTCACCGGTATGGGTCAATCAAAGTTATTTAGCCACAGTTGTAGACAATGAGTTGATAATGTTTGATTATGACGGTTCAAATCAAGAGTATTTGACCCGTGCCGAACCAGCAGTTGTGTTTGCCGACTCAGACACTGATGAGGTATACAGTTTTCGCAGCCACCAGCACAACGACTCAGCCCTGCAATTGCAAGTATCTTCGCTTACGCGCCGAGATTAAAATATATTAAACCACCTATTGCCTGAATCCCTTGGCAGCTCTTCAACAGCTTCTTGGTTGGCATCTTCTCCACGCTTTATATTATCGGCTGGGTCCGGTGATATCTGCTCCGCCTCCACTATCAGTCTTTGCCAGCTTGTTCCTGGCGGGGTGCAAGTTATCAGCGTGATCATTGATTTATCATCTGGCTGTTCGAGTACGCTTAGGTCGGTCGGTTCTACTATATAATTATCTGTAACCTCATACACGTATCTAGTGCCTTCGTGATGGACAATGATTTCATTTCCTTCTTGTAGCCTGTCTAGAAGTATGAAGGCATACTTATAATCTCCTGCGTCCCACCAGTCATTAGACGAATGTCCAACAATTACAGAATTGCCTATTTCTCCTGGCTGAGCAGTATTGCCATAATGTACTACCCCATTCTCAAGGGCGGCTTGGACAAGGTCTTCATCGAAGCTCGGCTCATCGACTATCGGCACATCAACATCTATCAGCGGAATAAACATTCTACTCTCATCTCCCACCGGAGTGTCTGCATCTCCTATGCTGGCAACATCAACGCCTCCACTGGGAGTCGTCAAGTATTGGACTTGACCGAGAATGACCTGAGAGTTAAAAACCCCAAAGACTAACATGCCAACTATAGCAGCCGACATAATCGGCTTGTAGTTAATGTTGCTGACCTTGCGCTTTAGCTTAATACTTATTGATTCTTTACTCTTGGCTTTCTCTTGATGTGCAGTTTGCTCAGAATTGTTAGAATCTTTCGGGTTGGGCTCATCGCCAGGCAGCACAAAGGCCTGGCTGCTACTTGATGTGACCTGACTTTCAGCAGTAGGTGCCTCCGTTTGGTTTATCGACTGTATCGGGGCTTCATTGGGAGGATGGTTGGCTTGAGTGGCGGCCTGATCATTTACTTGGACCTGACCGGAAGTGTTAGGTGCCAATTGCTCGGGACTTTGGCTAAATCCATCTTGGCTTGTGTTGGCCTGGGCAGAAGGTCCTATCGGCGGCAGATGAGACTCAAGCTGAGGAAAGTTATCTGCATCAGTCTGAGCATAATCTTGATTATTGTTATCTTGACTAGTCCACGACTGCTGGCCAGGCTGAATATAGTTTTGGTTGTCTGTATTTTGATTGGGCCATTGCTGTTGTGGTTGCTGCGGTTGAGAGTCGTAATCTTTGGCAGGCGTAGGTTGAGCCGGGTCGCCAGCTGGATGGAGTTGCGGGTGCGGTGTCGTCTCTATTGTGTCATATGCAGGTTTAGCCTGTTGCTGGCTATGGTATTGTTCTGGCTGAGCTTGTGGCGGCTCTGCAGCTGGCATGCTTGTTATCTGTTCGTTTTGAGCTTCTTGTAGTTGTTGATACTGGACTGGGGTATCTTGGGTAGTTGGCTGTGTGTATATTTGCGGCTGGGATTGTTGTTCATCTATGTTTTGCGGCTGTCGATTTTCTGTTTGGCCAGGAGTATTAGGTGGTGGCGCTGGATGGCTTTGGATTGTCTGCTGTCTTCCAGCTTCAGACTGGACAGGTTGTTGTGGTATAGGGAATGTTTGAGGGTTTTGTGGGTTTTGAAATTCTGGACCATTCTGGTCGGCTGGATAAGGTTGAAGGTTGTCTTGGTCAGGTTTGTTGCCTACGGGCAAATTTTGCGGGTCTTGTGGAGGCTGGCTATAAATTGGTTGCTGCAAGTTAGAATCGTCAGCCTGATTTGGCGGGGTAAAGTTGCCGCTGTTAGTGAAGTCATTGTTAGATTGGGGTTGCTGTGGTCGATTGTCCATTTGATAACTGTTTTCTATATAAATTTGTATGAAATGCGTCAATATAGCTGCCAAATAAGCAGTGTAGCTTAATTATAACAGATATAAGCATCTTAAATAACGCGAAAATAGCTGTATTGCCCGGGGATTAAGCTATAAATGTGTTCGATTCATATCAAACCTTATAAAATACCATATTTATATTTGTTATTATGAGAATATAGCAGCATAAGCTACGCTATAAATAGCCGTAAGCCGGAGTGGCGGAATTGGCAGACGCGCTGGACTCAAAATCCAGTGAGAGTAACATCTCGTGAGAGTTCGAGTCTCTCCTCCGGCACCAATCCTTATATTGACCTAAAATTACTGAACTCCAACTGGGTACATAACAGCAAATATAGTTACTTCATTCATCGAATATGCCGCCAGCGGCTCTATAGGCTGCAGTTGTCAACGCTTCGTATTTATCTTTATGTTGCAAGAAGAATACGCTGGCATATGCGGCAATTTTAGAGCTACTTGCAACGTGCCTGTCTGTCACGCTCTGCTTTTCACCGGACTGAACGTATATATTGTCTTGATCATAAACCATAAAATTGACTTCAAGAACTTGTGAAAGCTGATTGAGCAACTGACTAGTTTTTTTAACGTTAGCAACTTTTATATCAATCGGTATTTTGTAGCTCTTAGCTAGTGATGAAGCTGTAGAAACTGTAGACACATAGAGTCCATCACTAGGCAGCGTCTTGGGTGTTTTGTGGAATGTATTTAGCACTTCATTATCTACAATAATAGGCTTGTCATAACTCTCAATAAATCTGCCTAATAGCTTTACTGTTTCGCTGTTGTTTGAAAGCTCTCCGGCGAGCAACGCTGCATCGGTGGTTTGCGCTAAGTTTATGAGTTCATCTAATGACTGATCAGCTAACGAGCCCGACGGAGTTTCCGACAGGAAGTGGCAATCTTCTAGAGATCCTAGCAACTTTCTTAGGCTTTTAGGTAGAGCTACCATTACTTTACCTATTCCTGCCTCTATTGATTCTGTATAGACACTTTGTGTATAGCTAAATTGTGTGGCATGCCCGCCGATAATTAGCAATCTCCCTGATGTTTTTTTGTTTATCGGTTGATTCCAAAGTACGTTAGGAAACAATGGCCGACTATTGGACTGTTTTTGCCAAGACATGACTGTCCTCACTTATTAATTTAAATCCTAAATCGCAGCCGAGGTGATAAGATATACTCTGCGTTCTTAAAATCATTTTATTAGTTTACGTAATCTGTCTAGGTTGGCTTTGTCAGGGCCTTCTGTGCTAAGACCCGGCACTTCTAGAATGCCGCTTATGTGCTGCAAGCGTTCATCATTGACGATTGGCGAGAATGCATCAAGGCCAATGAAACCGTCACCAATATTCTCGTGCCTGTCCTTATGAGTATCAAAGTCGACTTTTGAGTCATTGATATGAAGTACGCTTAACCTCTCAATGCCTATGGTTTTATCAAATTTATTCATAACTTGCTCCCATTGTCCTGCTTGGCGAATGTCATAGCCAGCAGTAAACATATGGGCTGTATCTAGGCACACTTTGAGCCGTTCGTGGTTATCACAAGCATCGATGATGGCGGCTATTTCTTCGAAGCTACTGCCTATGGTATCGCCAGCTCCAGCCGAATTTTCCAGAATTATTTCGGCTTCAGTATCACTGTCTATGACCTGTTCCAGTGCGTCTTTGATTCTGGGCAAGGCAACTTCAAACCCGTCACCTTTGTGAGAGCCTAGATGAGTGACTGCACCTCGTGCACCTATAGTGTCACAATTTTTTAGGGCATTTATATAGGCGTCTATCGACTTGGCTCTATGTTCTTCATCGGCTGTTCCATAGCTAGTTAGATACATGACATGGATGAATGTTTCTTGTACGGAGGCGTTCTTGGCTGCCTGTTTGTAGGCGTGGCCTTGCTGCGTGGTATAGGTGGTCTTGCGCCACATGCGGGGGCTCCCTGCAAAAATCTGCAGAGATTCACCGGTCTGCTTGCTAGCTCGATCAGGTGCCTTCTCTACTCCTCCGCTTGCAGAAACGTGTAATCCAAGAATCATATTCACTCCATACATACTCGGCTATGATTGCCAAATTGTAATTATCTTAATATCACATATTTATATTGTACTGATTATGTATCTACACCCCAAGCTTATAGGTATTTGCTAGCTTTTGGTATGATATGGTTTAAGTGCAACTCGCAAAGGACAATTCTTATAATGCAGGCAGCTCCAGAAAACGGATTTCATGATAAACGGCAAAGGTTTTTAGAAGTATTAGTCGGCTCAATGTCGTGGATGTTTTTCGTCGGCTTTGTAATAGTAAGCTACATATCTGTTGTAGCCGCCGCCTATATACTGATTGCCTATATATTGTTTTGGCTCATAAAAATAATCGGTTATAGTCAGCGACTAACTAGAGGTTATCGCTACGTTAGACTTTCTGAGAAGATAGATTGGCGTAAAAAGCTGCAAGACCTTAAAGACGTAGATGGTTCTTATAATAAGCTAAAACAACAGCAAGAGATGTCCACAAAACTAGACCGTAAACCTCTGCGTTATTACGAGAAGAAGTTGCTAAAAGCCGTCAAAAACAAAGACAATGTCATGGACCCAGATGACATCTATCATGCTGTCATTATCGCCACTTACAATGAAAGCCCGGAAATAGTTGAGTCCACCATACAGGCAGTCAACGATTCCGACTATGATCGCTCAAAAATGATTTTGATATTAGCCTATGAGGAGCGTGGAGGAGCTGATGTAGCTCACCACGCACAAAGACTTATCGATAAGCATGGTTCAGATTATTGTATTGCCCGGGCCATAGAACATCCAGCCGATATTCCTGGTGAAGTTAAAGCCAAGGCCGGCAATATTACTTATGCTACTCGTTGGGTGACTGAGTATGTCGAGGATGAACTCGAACTGGAACCCTCCCAAGTTGTGGTGACTACTCTCGATGCCGACAATCGACCTAGTCGTAATTATTTTGCCGAATTGGCATATACTTATGCAATTACCCCAAACCGAGTGCAGACCTCATACCAGCCGATACCTATGTTTTTCAACAATATATGGGATGCTCCGGCCCTGATGCGAGTGATTGCTGCCAGTAATAGCTTCTGGGTCCTTATGGAGTGTTTGCGCCCACATCGTTTGCGTAATTTTTCAGCTCACGGTCAGAGTCTACAAACTCTTATAGAGACTGAATACTGGAATGTTAAGTCGATTGTGGAGGATGGCCATCAATATTGGCGCACATATTTTGCATACAAAGGCAAGCACCAAGTGTTGCCAGTATTTTCCCCGATCTATCAAGATGCAGTTTTAGTCGATGGCTATTGGCGGACATTTAAGGCGCAGTTTTATCAGTTACGTCGCTGGGCTTGGGGCGTGGTAGACACCCCCTACCTTATTCGTCGTAGTTTTCATGAGCCAGATATACCATGGTCTAATAAGTTGTTGCACATATCGCGTCAGCTTGAAGGCTATTTCTCTTGGGCTGTGGCTCCTATCATATTGGCGGCAGGTGGCTGGATACCACTTTTAATATATGCCGAAGCCGAACAATCAGTACTAGCTATCCAGCTGCCAACTATTGCTAGCTGGATACAGACCGGCGCTCTATTAGGACTGTTGGCGCCAGTTGTTGCTACTATGGCTAGTCTTCCCAAGCGGCCGGCGCGACATAAGCGCAGACGATCTCTGTTTATGGTTCTGCAATGGGCATTGGTTCCGATTGCTTTAATCGGTTTCGGCTCACATGCTGCTTTAAATGCTCAGACTCGACTTATGCTAGGTAAATATCTAGGTTCTTTTAATGTTACAGAGAAGAAGCGAGTTAGTGCGCCGCATGAATCTAGATAGCAAAAACGATATATTTTTATAGGCAGTAGCAAATTGCCAATAAATTTAGAGTCGTCAAAGCAGCAATTGGTCGGCTCGGACAAATGCAAAGCTACAATGAGTTTATTGTTTTTTTTGATATGAATGGGCTGTCTTTAACATAAAATCGCCAAAGCTCTTCTTTGTTTTGACTAATACCGATACGGGTGACGGCTGTTGTATTAGCTTTCGATAGAGGGGTTTTAGGCTCCAGCTCGAGTGGCGGTTTAGTGAGATCGTGATAGTTGAAGTTGAGGTCGATACCGAATGCTTGAGTGAATTTAGCGGGCCCACTGCATAAGTTTTGTCTGTTTTTAGTCTTACGTCTTGCTTGCATAGTAGCTATGCCCTCTATTGGCTCTACAGCCCTTATAAGCACGGCTGCCGCTTCGTCCTCTGGCCCGGTTACAATATTGAAGCAATAGTGCATACCATAAATAAAGTAGACATACGCGTTGCCAGCACCATCAAACATGACTTTATTGCGGTTAGTTTTGCCCCGATGAGCGTGTGTTGCTGGGTCGGACTGATGGTAAGCTTCAGTTTCTACTATTTTGCCAACTAGCCTCTCTTCGTTATTTTCATAACGTACTATGTTAGATCCAAGCAAATTCCTGGCTATCTTTGCGACATCTTCGTCTTGTAGATCTTCGAATCTCATAAAGTCTATATATAGTATCAGGTTCATTTAGTTTTTTAGGCAAAGCTATAGATTGTTAAACTTTAGCAGAATGGTTAAAGTATGCTCTAATGAGTCCAAACAACACTCAACTAACGCCGCCAGATATGTTACCACCAGATACGCAGCAAGTCCTCGATGCATCAATTAGTTCAAGCCAAGACAGCAATAATAATGTCGAGACGTTAGAGTACGTATCTAACCCTTTTAAAGTCTTAATTGATAATCTATCACGACTTTTTAGTCATAATTTAGTTACTCTACTTGGCTTTATCGGTGTGGTTATAATGCTGTTTCTGTTTATTCCGGTCGCCATACTTGTGGCAATCCTGTTTACAGATGTCGGTTTGCTACCAATATTATTTGCTTCCGGTGTGATATTTATGGTTTTTTGGTTTATATTCTTAGCAGGATTTACTAAGTACACGATTGAGACTGCTCGCCATAACGAAGTTAGCTTTAAGCAGTGTATATTGACTGGAGCTAATAAGGCGGCCGGGTACTTTTTAATTAACGTCATATATCTATTAGTAGTATTGCTAGGGCTGATATTTTTTATTATTCCTGGCATCTTGTTTGCTATTTGGTTTGTGTTTGCCAACTACGTCTACGTCGACCAAGATATCAGTCCTATAAAGGCTTTTGAGTATTCCAAGAGACTAACAAGCGGCAAAGCAGTAGAGATCGTTGGCATGTTCTCAACCCTGGGCCTTGTGTCAATATTAGGGGCAATCCCGCTACTTGGACTCATTCTAGAGCTTATACTAACCCCACTTGCAAGGCTATCGTGGGCCTATCGCTACAGCAGTGCAAAAATGCTAGATGACAACAATATGGAAAAGCCACCCACTCACGTCGCTAATAAGGTTATGTTGGTACTTGCTGTGCTGATTGTGGCAATGATTGTCAGCTTATTACTACTTTTTATAGCTGTATTAGCAGCGATGTAACCTTTAACCCAGGTTGGTTTTATTTGAGCTCTATCTTTTGTTCTTTTAAACTTGCCTTAATTTTTTGACCTTCCTCAATATCACCCTCAATTACCTTCATTGCTAATGGGTCTAGAAGTTGGCTCTGGATTAGTCTGCGCAGCGGCCTAGCGCCAAACACTGGATCGTAGCCAGTCTCTGATAAATGTTCTTTTACTTCGTCCTCCACCTCTAAAGCAATCTGCTTATTGTCTTTGAGGTTTTTCTTTACCTGCTCTAGCTGTATGTCGACTATCTCGATCATGCTTTCTTCTGTAATGCGGTTGTACATAACTATGTCGTCGATTCGGTTGATAAACTCGGGGCGAAAATGTTTATTAACTGTCTCCATGACTGCCCCTCTAGTGGAATCGTCTAGCTGTTTGGCTTCTTGTATAAGCGTAGAGCCGAGGTTCGAAGTCATTATTATGATGCTGTTGCGGAAGTCTACACTTCTGCCCTGTCCGTCTGTCATCCGTCCGTCATCCAAGACTTGCAGTAATACATTGAATACATCTTGGTGCGCCTTCTCTACTTCATCTAGCAATATAACGCTGTAGGGTCGACGTCTTATCGCTTCGGTTAGCTGTCCGCCTTGGTCATAGCCAACATACCCTGGTGGCGCACCTATCAATCTTGCTACAGCATGCTGCTCCATATATTCACTCATGTCTATTCTGACCATAGCCTCTTCGTCGTCGAATAACTCTTGAGCTAGGGCTTTGGCTGTTTCTGTTTTGCCAACTCCAGTTGGTCCTAAGAACAGAAAGGACCCTACCGGCTTGTCGTGTGGAGCAATACCCGCTCTGGCGCGACGGATTGCATTCGATACGGCACTTACAGCTTCAATTTGCCCCACTACTCGCTTAGATAGGCGACTATCTAGGTCTTTTAGCTTCTCTTCTTCGTCTTTCATTAGTCTGCTAACAGGTATGCCCGTCCAGCGTGCGATTACTGAGGCAATATCCTCAGCCGTAACCTCTTCTCTTAACAGACGGTTGTCTAATTTGTTGAGCTTGTCTCTAGATTTTTGTGCAGACTCTTGTAGCTTGGGGATCTTTCCGTATTGGATTTCGGCTGCACGCGAAAGGTCGCCATCTCTTTCTGCCTGCTCTTGTTCGCTACGAAGCCGATCTATTTCTTCGTTTGCCTCTGTTATCTTATCGATTAATGATTTCTCTTGTTCCCACTGCGACTCAAGGCCAGCGGCCTGCTCTTTTAGGTCGGCGATGTTTTGTTTCACCTCTCCTAGCCGCTCTTTAGCTTTTTTATCTTTTTTAATCGCCTCTTTTTCAATTTCCAGCCGCTTCATCTGTCTCTTTATCTGGTCAAGCTCGGTAGGCATTGAATCTATCTCCATCTTGATAGCACTAGTCGCTTCGTCTATCAGGTCTACGGCTTTATCAGGCAAGAATCTATCGGCGATGTAGCGTTCTGATAGTTGGGCCGCAGCCACAATGGCATCGTCGGTAATTTTCACGCCATGATGGACTTCATATTTTTCTTGCAGGCCGCGTAATATAGTAACTGAATCTTCTATGCTTGGTTCTTTGACAAACACAGGTTGGAATCGGCGCTCTAAAGCAGCATCTTTTTCTACATGCTCTCGATATTCATTCAGGGTTGTAGCCCCAATCATGTGCAGCTTACCGCGCGCCAGCAGTGGCTTGAGCATATTGGCTGCATCTACGGCTCCCTCTGACGCTCCGGCACCCATTATTGTATGAAGTTCATCGACAAACAGTACTATCTCACCACTGGACTCTTCCACTTCTTTGAGTGCAGCCTTCATACGCTCTTCGAACTCTCCTCTGTATTTAGCCCCAGCTAGCATGCTCGATATCTCCAAAGATATCACGCGCCGGTTTTGCAAAGTCGAAGGCACATCGCCATCGATTATCCTTTGCGCTAAACCTTCAACTATAGCGGTCTTACCTACTCCTGGCTCTCCAATCAGCACTGGGTTATTTTTGGTTCTTCTGCTCAGCACTTGCATCATGCGACGTACTTCCTCATCTCTACCAATTACAGGGTCTAGGCTGCCTTCTCTAGCTAGTGCCGTAAAGTCTTGTCCGTACTTTTCTAGTGCGTTTTGTGTGGTCTCTGGGTTTTTTGACTCCACCTTGCTGCCTCCTCTAATCTTGTTGACGTAGCTTTTGAGTTGGTCATTATCAATCTCAACCCCAAGCATATTTTCTTGGTTGGCTGCTAGCAATATATGCTCAGTGCTAAGATAGTCATCTCCTAATTCTTTCTGCTGAGACTGGCTTTTGCGCATCAGGCTCGAGAATCGACTACTTGGCCTTAGCTGGTCTTCGCTTACCTCTGACGTGGATGCGGCCAGATCGTTGAGCCTGTGCTCCAGGCTAGTTCTTACGTTGTGCAGGGCTTCGAATTTCTCCAAAGCCTGCACAAAAATACTCTCGTGCTGCGCGCATAGCTCATGCAGCAAATGCTCAGCCTCAAGCGATGTATGTCGGCGCTTAATAGCCTCTTCAACCGCTTGATTTATAGCTTGGCCGACATTGCTAGTGAACTGTTCTGGCTGCATGTGTCTTTACAGTACCTTACTTCTTTTTGCTGCCTATTTTCTTGCCAGGTTTAGTGTTTTCGATGTTAACTTTTTTGGGCTTTGGCAGCTCCTGCATGGGCACATGTATTTTTAAGACCCCTTCATCAAATTCAGCACTGATCTTTTCTTCATCAATGTTTTGAGGCAGGCCAATGCGCCTAAAGAAGCTTGATGAGCTTTCTCGCACTATATACTTTCGGCCTTTATTCTCTTCTGTATCTTTCTCGCTGCGCTCCGCTCGTATGGTTAGAGATCCTTCATCAATCTCTATGTCTACGTCATCTTCATCGTATCCAGGCAGGTGGGCTTCAATTACCATGTTCTTTTCTTCATCATCTAAATATACGTCTGAAACTGGCGTGGAAAGGGTTGGTTGACTCTGAGTGCTAAACGCCTCATCAAATAGGCTCTCTAGCTCTCTAAATGGGTTATTGTAACGTGTTAATGCCATTTTATACCTCCTTTATTATTACTTTATAATATAAGTTTTTGCCGCTTAGTTCTGTGGCGTCTGTCACGCCACCTCACACTTTCAGTGTATAAAACTAGCACTCTAAGGTCAAGAGTGCCAATTATAAAAATTACAAATCTATAGGAAGCTATAGTAAGCTGATTGCGATTATATTTTTTGGAATTATTGCTACAATAGTACTTTAAAAACCTACTTAGAGACTGGTCCAGGTATAAATTTATTGGTGTGTTTCATATATTCACGAAACTCTGGATTTTTATGCATCTTAGCTTCAAGGATTGGCACACCAGAGACTTTTAACAGTAAAAACGTTATTACTATAGGCCCCAGCCAGGTCCACCATAAAGCCATCTCTACGCCAATTGCTACCAAGCCTATTCCCCACCACTGAGTTGCCTCACCAAAGTAATTTGGGTGTCTAGTGTATCGCCAAAGCCCAGACTGCAAAACCTCATTCCTTTTTCGGTCTTTACGCTCCATAAACTTATCTAGTTGCCAATCGCCTATAGCTTCAAACAAGAACCCAACCACCCACACCAATATACCCGCTGTCAGTAAGTATGGGCTGACTTCATTAGTGCTAACTGTATTAATTGCTATGACTGGTATAGCTACTGTAAAGCAAAGTACTGCTTGCAGCATGAATATCTGAAAGAAGCTGCGAATATAAAAATAATGCCACTGCTCTCTCCATTTTTTATAACGCCAATCCTCTTCTTTGCCCCAATTTCTCTTTAGTATTCTTAGGCTCAATCTTAAACCCCAGACTATGATCAGTGCTGTTGTCAAGACCTGATACCACAGCCCTTCAGCGTAAAACAAGTAACTAAATATTGCTGCCACTATAAACCCTATTCCCCAGAATATATCTACTATGCTGTTATCTTTCTTGGCAGACGCGACGAAAAATAACCCACCAAAAACAGCTAATAATACCAATAGAGTTTCAACAAATTCCATATTGAAAACTATACACCATCAATTAGTTGCATAGCATATTCCAGCTCAAGTTATTTGTAGGCACTCATCCATTATTACTTTACTTTTTTGGTTAACAATACGACTGTCAGTGAAGCTATGTTGTTTACGCAGATAAATAACTAGGCAGATTTATAAATAACGACAATACTTGACTGGTGCCCTCAAGGCATAAAATACGATTAGTATAGATATTAACAGTCAGACAAAATCCAACATATAAATATTTGTGACTATAGTAAAAAATTTAAGTTTTACAATATTATTTATGCGCCAACCTTCGAGCAATATAAGTATAGCTAAGACTGATTATGCCAATAAAAACATCATAAATGCAGGCGCCTACGTATCTAGTAGTCTACCCCTTTGTTAGCTAGGTATTTATCGTCAAAATGATGCTTAATTTTATCCATATTAGACGCAATATCTACCATGGGTATTAGCTCTTCTGGAAAGTTTCTGCCGGTTACGCAAAGGCTTGTCTGACTGTGTTTATCTTTTATCAAAGACCTTAGTTGCGACTCTTCAATCAAGCCGTCGTGCACTGCATTGTTGATTTCGTCGCAAACGACTAAATTGTAGTCGCCACTAATAGTAATATCGTATGCAAACTGATAAGTGTTCTGGGCTGCATCTATATGCTCTTGCTCGCTAACACCTTTAGCACTAAGTTCACCTGCATCGAAAAAGCCTCTGCCTCCTTTGTGAAAGGTCAGTTTATCACCGTAAGTCTCATTTATTGTGTCTAAAAAGTCGTGCTCACCGACCTTCCAGTGCTTTATAAACTGTACGAATGCCACCTTCCAGCCAGTACCGAGCCCTCTTGCTATAAGACCCAAAGAGGCGCTGGTCTTACCTTTGCCCTCGCCAGTGTATGCAATCACTACGCTGTCTTTTGTAGAATAGTCTTCGAATGCCATTATTGGACTCGTGGTGTTACGGGGTTTTGTGGATCATCCGCGGCTTCGTAGGCATCGGCTCCACTAGCAGATTGAGGGCTTGGGGTTGCCTGGTGCGGGTTTATCGACTGGCCAGAATATAGCTGGCCAGCTCCGTTCGCGCCGTTCTCAACTCTCAATTGTGTGGACTGGTTGTTGAGACTTGATTCTGTCTGTACAGTTTGTGGCGACTGTTCTGGCTCGGTTTCTAGTAGGGCAAATACGCCTCCACCGGTTATTACAATCAAAGCACTTAGCGTAAATATTGTATATGTGTGTGATTTCTGAGGCTTTTTTCGCATGTGTAATTTAGTGTAACATTTTTACTCACAGGCTTGGCAAGTTTTTAATAGTACCAATTGACATTAGTTCACGTTAGAATACTACTATGATTCATTATTACCATTATCAACCAGAGACCGATAAAGATAGCCAATCAAACCATAAAGAGACACGCAGTAATTCGAAAGATCATCATAGTCAGACAGGCTCGGACGAAGCTGGTTCACATATTTTTAAACACTTGCTAAAAGTGTTGATTATTATGGTGCTGGTTTTGGTTTTAGCCGTAGCTTTAATGGCGGCATTTGCATACTTTTATGTCACACAGAGCACTATAGACAACACCGATGGACGTACAAATATATTGTTTTTAGGTGTTGATGAGGCAGCAAGTCTTAGCGACACTATAATGCTTGTGAGTGTTGAAAATTTGGACGAAGAGCCTGATGTAGCAATGGTGAGTATACCCAGGGATTTATGGGTGAATGTGCCTGGTTTTGGGGGCAGCAAGATAAACGCTGCCTACTCAATCGGAGAACGCAATCAATACCCAGGTGCAGGCCCTGGTCTAACCAAGGACACTTTGGAATCTGTACTGAAGCTCGACATCCACTATTATAGTGCCTTGGACTTTGATGGATTCACAGCTTTGATAGATGCTGCCGGAGGTGTTGAGATAGAAGTTGAGAATGCTATAAATGATCCGCGCTATCCCGCAGATGATGGTTCAGGCTATTCTCCACTTTTTATAGAGGCCGGCACGCAAAAATTTGATGGCGAGAAGGCTCTAAAATATGCACGTTCTCGTCAGTCTACTAGCGATTTCGACCGGGCATTTCGTCAACAGCAAATAGTTCTGGCTTTGAGAGAGCAGATTGTAAGCGACTCTAGACTACCGCAAGCTCAAAGGATAGCTAGTCTCATTACGACTCTGGACGACAAAGTCGAAACCGACATGTCGCGGGCCGAAATATTGCAGCTAGCTGCGGCTTTACGCAACATACATCCTGATGATGTACCTCAATATGTGATAGACACATCAAATTTCTTAGTCGGCGCTCAGTTTGACGGAAGCTCTTTAGTGCCAAGAACTAGTAGTTTTGAAGAGATACAGAGCTTTATCGACAATTTATTTGAGCAAGACGCAATAGAAGAATATGAGTCAATGTTTTGAACATTGCCGCTATCTGAGTTTAGCGAATTGCAGTAATGGTGTAAGTTTGTTTGGTGCCGTTGCCAATCTCTACTTGGTCGCCAATTCTTTTGCCTATCAGCTGCCTACCTACTGGCGATTGATCAGAGAGCTTGTATTCGCTAGGGTCGGCCTCTATTGAACCGACTATCATGTAGTTTATCCTCTCACCATCGTGCTCCAACTCTACTACATTACCCAACTCTACTAAGTTTTTGTAGCGAGGCCGCTTTATAAGAGTGGCATTCTTGAGTATGTAGCCTATAGAATTTATGCGAGAACTAATATCTGCTGATTGGTTTTGCATTTCTGTATAGGTAGTGTTGTCTATGTCATCGCCCGGCTCTTTAGCTTCATGGAGCTCATACCCGATTCGAGCCTGCTCGCTATAAAGCTGTTTCAAGGCGTCTTTAAATCGGTCGAATCCATTTGGCGTCAAGTAAAGGTTATTGCTATTTATAGTGTGGTTAAAATACATTGCTCACCTCCCAGCTAGCCTTGCTGACGTATGAACGTCAATTTGCGGCCAGCCCAATTACTATTATTGTATAGCTTGCCCTCAACACTTTTGCGTATATTGAGAGTTTGTTGTGGGTGTTGGGGTTTGGTATTGTTGGTGTAGCTTTTACATTCTATTGGTGTCGGTTTCTGAATGTATTTATGTAATTTAATACGCATAATACCCCCCTTCGGTCATGCGTTCATAATACTGCCAGACCCCAACTAAGTGGTTCTGGGATTATATTGTAGGATTTTACTTTATATTCCGCTGTGACTAATATCACATTTTTGACTGTGATATAGTTGGGTTAAGGGAGACGTATCCCATGTATAAACCTACCAAGCCTTTAATTGCTTTCTTTCGCAACACTTCCTCGGTGGGATATGAAAAGGGTGAGATTATATATAGGTCCGACGTCAAAGAGGCGTCGGTTTTTTATCTACGCAGCGGTTATGTTAAATCATATACAATCAAAGAAAACGGCGACACAAGTACGCTGGCTTATTACGGTGCACATGCAGTCTTTCCTCTTAGGCCGGTGCTTAAAGCTAGTGGTTTTAGTCCTGTGTTTACCGATGGAAGTGAAGTTTACTTCGAGACTGTTTCAGATGCAGTGCTTCATAAGCGCAGACAAGCAGACTTTATCAGATATATAGAAGCTCAGCCTATCTTGTATCGCGATGTAGTTTATATGCTGCTCGACAACTTAGAGCTCTATATCAGCCGCGCTGAAGGGATGGAATTTCGTTATGCTAAACAGCGACTGGCCTACCAGCTGCTTAAGCTAGCAGCGAAGTTTGGCAATAACCACGCAAAAACAGTAGAGATTGACTTGCCACTCACTCATCAAGAGCTAGCTTCAAGTTTAGACATGGCTCGTGAGACAGTGTCTCGTGAGATAGAGAGTCTTAAGCAGGAAGGCTACCTGCATACAATAGATGGCAAAATTATAATCTTAGACACAGATGGTCTAGCCGATATACTGCAATAAGTCTATAGATTGCTGACATTGGATTGATTGATGTCTCGGGCTCTCTTCATGATCAGGGATCTGACTTTTTCAGCCTCATCCGGTGATATACCGGGTATATGGCCTTCAGCGCTAGACTTCTTACCGCCAATTATTGGAGATTTCTTCTGGCCGCCAGTGCCAGCAGTCTCTATGTCTACATGAGAAAGACCGATAATACGGTCTAGTAGAGTGCGGCGCACATTGACGTTTTGTATTCTTTCAAACGGGATACTGGCGGTATGTATGTGGAGGATACCGAACTGTTTGCGAAAGGCAACATCAGTAACTTGGAACGAATAATGCTTGTATGCAATTTGTGCTGCTGCTAGGTGCCCAATTATATAAACTCCCAACCCCCCGAATACTACTAAGCTCAAAAAAGTGTCTCCACTGAAAAGTGAAGCCATCGCACTTACAAGCAGAAGCAAAAGTAATACAAGAGTATTCTTCATATAAGAGAACAAAAAAAGCCATCTTGCATTTGGGTGCAGATCGTCGAATTTAAGCATTTCTGTTTCTGCCTCAGATTTCTCAACTGCTACAGTCTGTAAATTTTTGGATGATGAGAGCTGATAGCCGCAATTTGTGCAAAACTTACCATTTTTGATACGTTTTGCCCCACAGTTAGGGCAGAATTTATCTCCGTTTGTGTTATCCATAGCCGAATTATACACTCCCTTTGCCCTCATGACTAAAAAAGACTGGTTTGCTCTAAAGAGTCCGGTTTATTACTAGCCTTAAAGTCTCGTTTATTTAGAAAGTCAAATATTCGCACCATAGCTAAGGTGTCCAATTTGCAGTATTCAAGCAGGCTGTTCATCAACTGTTCTTGGTCGCCGTTGTAGCTGTCGCGCAATATCGCATCCATCCATAGCCTTTGTGCGCTACCGCCTTCTTGGACTTCCAAGTCTTTATACGATAGATCTGGAGCTAATACCGGCAGCACACTCTTGATCGAGGCGCTTCCTGCAAACTCTGCGTCTATATACCATCCATAAGCAAAGGGGTCCATCAAGTCTACTATTCTTGCGTTGATAGCCTCTAAGGCGTCTTGATATTGAGGCAATAGCTTAGCTAGCAGCTCGTTGCATCCTTGTTCAAAACGTTTGCTCCAAACGATTATCGATCCATTATCTCCCAATTGTTTTACGAGCTGCTGTGTTAGAGGTTCGGCAGGGTTGGACTGATCGGTGTGCAAGTATTCGTAGTGCTCAACATCGCTATCGGTTGAGTTTAGTATGTGTAAAGAGTATTGAAACGGCAGCTGTTGATACGGTTTTAGACCGTCAAATGGCGGCACTACATCGGCCAGGGTTTCATAGTCTAGGAAATAGAGCGGATATTTTAAGCTGTCTAAGAACAACTCAATTTTGTCGGTTTTAATGATCGGTTCTTTGGCTTTGACGGCGGATACTTGCCATTGTTGCTTAGGTCTTAGTTTAATGCTGTCGGGTATGTCGGAAATATTTTCTATGCCTGCGTCTTCTAGATGGGCGCACAGTTCGGGGTCTAGCCCATATAGATTATAGATGCTGTCAGTAGGTATATCTCTTATATTTGAATACACTTCCATATATTCGCGAAAACTATCTAGGCCTACGTGGCGTGGCGAAGGATCGGGCATATCAGTTTGCCTTATAGACTTCCATGCTCGTGCAATATTCTCTTCGGTCTCAGTCTGCATTGAACGCACTTGTTCGCTTACTTCTTCTGTAACTGTTATCGCCCCAGGCTTAACTGGCCCTGAGCGTATGTAATTATTGTTAACATGTATCACGTATATTGATCTTATATTGAGACCGGCAGATTCTGCCACGTAAAGCTGAAATGCTAGGTCGTAGTAATGATCTTCTTTTACTCTAGTGCTTGATTTTATCTCATATAAATCAAACTCGCCTGAAGAGACTCTATCTAAAATATCAAATATGAAAGTGTTGTTTTCCGCCTCAATTCTTCCCTGGAATATAGTAGATGCATCTGAATTAATGGCTTCTTTAGTTCTTGAGGGCAGTCTTAAATATTCATCGTAGGAGTCAAAACCAAGCTTGATGCCATCTTTAAATAATGCCTCGGCATACTGTTCAAAATCATGACCAGCGTCAAACATAGCTTGCTGATTAGCGTCTATTTCTGGCAGCTTCTTTTTATCGTGTTTCTTGAGCCATACCCATGCCGGGTGCTTAAGATACATCATGTATTCAGATTTTGATAGTTGCATATTTTATTAGAATATATGATATATCTTACTAGTCATAGTCTAAGCAGTGACCTTAGTGCTAATTATGCATCGATCTTTCTATTCTCTCGTAAGCCAATTCAATGGCAGCAGCTCGAGGGTATTCATATCTTTTTTTAGAAGTTTTTAACACAGCATCAGTGGTGTTAGATATCTTTTCTTCGATAGCACTAAGAGTGTTGCTTTGGCTCAAGTCACTCCCCTCATATTCTATATATGAAGCAATAACACCACCGGCATTAGCTACGATATCTGGGACTATTGTAATACCGCGTTCGTGTAGCAACTCTTCAATCTCGTGGCTCATAGGTAAGTTGGAACCTTCGACTATCAGCTTGGCTTTAACCTCATGATGGTTGTGTTCATTTATTACATCACTAACAGAAGCAGTAATCAGTATATCAACTTCCAATCCAAACATCTCATCATGGGTTATAAGTTCTGCCCCGTCATAAGCTGTGGTATTACCGCCTCGGTCTTTTATGTTGTTTAAGGTTTTTAAATCTATACCTTCATTTACATGTATGGCCCCGTGGCGACTTGAAGTAGCCACGATACACGCACCTGCCTTTTGCAAATAGTGGGCTGCCCATCTTCCTACATTGCCGTAGCCGTCTATCGCTACTTTGGCTCCTTTGAGGTTTATATCGCACCTTTTGCTAGCTCTCTTAGCAGCTACAACTACGCCATATCCCGTGCTGGCCGTTTTGTGGTCCATCCCGCCCAGTTCTGGTGGCTTACCTGTAGTAGATTTTTTGTCTTTAGTTGTGCTTACAAGCCAGCCCATCTCTTTTTCGCCAGTATTGATGTCTGGTGCAGCTATGTACTGACTGGGCATTAAGTATTTAATCTCCTCAATAAAAGCCTGAAACACCTCTTGCTTGTTGGCGCCACGATTCCAAACTATACCGCCCTTTGCGCCTCCAAAAGGTAGTTCGGCCAGTGCGTTCTTTAAGCTCATGGCTCTGGCAAGTTCTGCTACTTCCCCGCAGGAGACACTGGGGTGCATGCGAATGCCGCCCTTACCTGGCCCAAGTTGCGTGTTGTCTATGACAAGATATCCTTCCAGCCCTTTGTCTGGTCGATGCACTTCAATTACTAATTTTGGCCCAAATCTATCTTTTTTCATGTCGTTAAAGTTACTATAGCATTTTTCTTATCAGTCTTAGCCGTATCAACGCAAGGTTCAGTGTCTGTAATAGCCCCCACCCTTATTGGTTTATCGCAAATGATTCAAGTAGTTTTTGCTGTTCATCGCTAAGATTTTCTTTAGAATCTGCATTTCGGAATTGTAGCTCAATGTGGACTGTGTCACCTGCGATATTGACGATAACCACGAAGGTACGTTCTTGTAGGTCGGGTCCTGTAGTAGCTTCATAAATCATTCGGTCGTTTATCTCGTAAGCATCTTCCAGAAATATCAATGAGCGACAACTTTCTGGTAATGAATTTGGATCTTTGGAGTTGCAGTCTATATCTTTCTCATGCTGGTATATTACCGATTCCGCTCTTTCTATCCGTATAAAATCAACCACCAAATCTGTTTCCTTAAGGGCCACACTATCTCTATAAGCAGAATTCGCAGCATTTATGTTTTCTTGCGATTCAATACTTCTTAGGGCTAAGTACGCATTTTTGAATATACCATCCTCTACTATCAGCCAGTCATCAGGATAGGCAAATGAGAAACCCCATCCTTCATTTTCGTAAACTGCCCACCCTTCAGGGGTTTCTTTTTCTGCCTCATCAGTGGTAGTGCGATTACCATCGCCAGCCGTTTCGTCCATTTCAATTTGTTGGTATGCCAACCAGGCGATAAGCGCTATGGCTGCTACAAATACTACAGCAAACAGTAATTCAGGTAGCGCAAACCCTTGTTGTTTGTATTCTCTTTTTTTGTTTGCCATGTCACCCTCTCTTAATCGCTTAAGCTTATTTTTGTAACTATATCATAATGTATTTCAGAAATAATCTTTCCCCAGAAACAAAACTCTTTGTGGTTGCATAAAACACAAAATTTTTTAAAATCAAGACTTTTTGTTTGGTATTTGTTCGTATATACTTAAAACTATAAACAATAAATAAAGGCAAAGGAGGCCCGCACATGAAGCGCACCAAATATTACGACGTTATGTTAAAGCCCCACGTTAAACGTAGTTGGCCCAAGCTAAGGCGAGGTCGATACTATCCCACAGGAACTCGTCAGCTTCCTGACGGACGTGTAGAGGTTACTCTCCATTTGCCGCCCTCGGTTTTGCGTCAGTGGGGTCAAGCTATCACCTCTGGACGGCGAATAAGATTGTTTGTTCCTAGATAAAATTCAGTGAATGCTTAAAAATCTTTACCGTGCCGGAAGCTGTTTACATCTCAACCCAGATGTATTTACACCCACTATCGCCAGATTCGGCTGCATGCGAATGATTTGACGGTATAGTTATGAGGTCGCCAGGCTTCATATCAAACCGCTTGCCTTCAAGAGTAATGGACACTGCACCGTCTACTAAGATAATAATATGAGACCTTTCGTGGCTGTGCTCTTGCAGGTATGATCCAGGCTCTTCATCTATTAGCTGAGGGTGGTACCCATGGGCTTCTAGCTCGGTAATAATTTCCTCAGTGCTTACTTTTCCATAAAAACCTTGCTTCACTTGATCGTTCATGAGTCTAGATCGTTTTTAGCTATGTAGTAGACATCTCTGCCGGTCGTACCCTTCTTCTCAATAAGCAGGCTTGACTCTAGCTCATTGAAGTAGTTGCGTGCAGTTTTAGGCGACACGCCTAGCAGCCTTACAACATCACGGTTGTGAACTCTGGGCTTTTCTTCAAAAAGAGCCAGAAGCTGATCTATGTTTTTTTCTTTATTACTCTTCTTGCTCGCTGTGGCCTTATTTTCTATACCCTTACTATCTATAAGATTTTTTAACATTAAACCACCGACTAAACCCACCAAAAAAGAAGCTATAAATTTATGCATATTTACATTGTACCAGTTTATTGATCGGTCTTTGGGATGCATTGATATAATTTACGCAAATATTTAATTTAGTAGTATTGGTCGCCTTTGCTTCAGGTATTATCACTACCCCTAGCCTCCCTTTTTCGCACTTCATTTTCGCTTAAGCCAAAATGATGTCCGATTTCATGCCAGACTGTATCTGCCACTAACTTTTCAACCTCTTTTTCGTCTTTAGCTATATCTTCTATCACTTCCTTGAATATAGTTATCTTGTCGGGTAAAACTAGACTGTAATTCTCCCGCTCAGTCAGGGGAATTCCTTCATATAAGCCAAGCAGAACGTCTTGTTGTTCCAGACCATTTTCCTGTAATTGTCTGTTGCTAGGTCTATCTTCAATTACAATCTCGACATTTTTTAAGTGTTTGATGTATTCTTCTCCGATAGCATCTACACTTCTTTCTACCAGCCGTCTAAACTGTTCGATTTTCATAAGTGCCTTCAATGTATCACTTGGCTTAATGGTCGGTCCAGGTGACGCCTGTATCAAGCTAGAGTATAATGCCATAAAGGAATATTTATATGCGCAGTGAGCATTATTCGCATAAACCTGATCAGCTAGAGGCACACAGCCAAATGTTTTTAGCAATAGAGCAAATATCAGACCTGCAGACAGAACTGCAGGTTAGATTGATAGGTAAAAATGTATACGACAGCGCAAGACAGAAACTAGATTTAGAAGATTCTATTATAGGTAACTTAAACGAAGAAGAAAAAACCCAGCTGTATGAACAGCAAAAAAAATTAATGATTGATGGCGATTATCAGCTACTGACAGATCCCGATATCGAAGCCTTGGATAGGGCAGTTGAACTTATCGGCTGTGCCGGACGTGAAGCTATCGGAGATGTGGATGGATTCAAGCCAGTGTCTATTGAGCCAGACCACATAGACCTATTAAGAATAGAGCAATTTGAGAGTGTTAATTTTTTGCAGGTGATTACGCTGAACAAGTATTACCCCCATCGTCAGCTAGTAACACAAAATCGACCAACAGATATTAGGATTATCGCAGGTGAAGACATGGACTTGCCGGCCATTGCCCCTCTTGATTTTGTAGAAGTTACTGATCTTATAGAGCAAATGTCTAGTTTTTATGCTGGCCTATCTCAGCTCGATGATGTGAGCTTTGAGCGTTGGCGAGCTAGAGCTGTTAATCAGTTTGATATTTAGTACCAGAAAGTTAAGTACCCGATCCAGGCAACAAGGGCTATGTAGGCTATACCCCAGGCTCGAGTGACAGGTAGGTATCTAGATAAG
>CAYQCN010000007.1:0-137 GCA_964415975.1 uncultured Candidatus Saccharibacteria bacterium
AGAAAAGCGGCCACCTCAATGGTGACCACCTTTCTTTGGTCGGGGTGGCCGGATTGACGCTTGGCTATTCCGCTGCGGATGATTCTCGAAGCAAGCTTCTGCGAGTCATCCTGGCTTAGGCCCGGAGCCCTTCGGGC
>CAYQCN010000007.1:237-31773 GCA_964415975.1 uncultured Candidatus Saccharibacteria bacterium
AGAAAAGCGGCCACCTCAATGGTGACCACCTTTCTTTGGTCGGGGTGGCCGGATTTGAACCGGCGACCTCACGGCCCCCAGCCGTACGCGCTACCTAGCTGCGCCACACCCCGCTCTTAAATCAATTATATACTACTGATACATAAAGCAATAAAAACCACTTTCAGGTGGTTTTTTGTCTCCGCATGTTCTCTCAGGCAGTTTCTCCTACCTATTGATAGGTGGGTGCCCGCAGGAACGAAACCGCGAACGAATCGCCAGCCCCGCCCGATCATAGGGCTCCCATTGTGAAACTTTTGTTAGAAAAACAATGCCCGAGTACATCCATGCGGATAACTATATTATATCATAAAAAAAGCCAGATTAATTAACTAGTATCGAGCTAAATCAAGCCCTGCATCTGAAACATAAACTCAAATAAATCAGTGCCCGCCAACCAGTTAGACAAAACGGATATAGCGCGAGTCAAAACCTGCCCTAACCCTAAAGGAAATAGTACAAATATTAATAATGCGATAGATATCAGGCCTCCGCTTTCAATTTGCTGCATGACTCTCCTTACTCCCTCAGGAGCCAAAACATACAAGACCCTGGATCCATCAAGTGGAGGAAAAGGAATGAGATTAAACACAAAAAGACCGATGTTAAGCAATATAAATATTGCCAACGAATACATCAACTCAGGCCCTAGAGATACGAGCTGAAAAACAATACCCCCCAAAGCTGCGAGCACAAGATTGGTCAGAGGCCCTACAAGTGCAACCATCATAAATCCAGTCTCTCCGTTTCGTAGATTGCTTGGATTGAAAGGTACAGGCTTAGCGGCGCCGAATAATGGACCGCCAATAATTAGCAACACTACCGGTAAAAGAACAGTGCCTATCGGATCCACATGAGCTAGTGGATTGAGAGTAAGACGACCACTATATTTTGCCGTATTGTCACCTAGCTTGTAGGCCATGTAGCCGTGCATGAATTCGTGAAATGTTACAGATATAGCTAGAGTCGCCAAGACGGCTAATATACCTATTATGGTTGCAGTATCCATAGCTATTCACTATAACTCAGCCATACATCAGTTTAAAGACTGTTTGACGATTATATATATTAACTGTAGTATATATATTTGAGTTAAAGTTAAATACAGTTTATCAACGACTGTGCAAACGCAGGGGTTAATATGGCGCAAAAGTGCGAGATCACCGGTAAAGGAAAGCAATTTGGCCATCGTGTTAGTTTCTCTCAAAGAAAGACCAAACATGCATGGCAGCCCAATATTCACAAGCAAACTTTTTTGCTAGACGGCAAAAAGGTGACTATGAAAATTAGCGCTAAGGGTCTGCGTACACTGAAAAAGCAGGGTCGATACGCGCCTGTGAATGAAGCTAAAGCAAAATAGTCAATTACACAAAAATAGGCTGAAGTTATCGATAAATATCTTCGGCATATTTGCCTTAATAGCACTCAAATCCTGATTGGCAAAGCTCAATTGGCTATATTTAACACTGCATATTGAGTCTGATCATTTGAGTCGCGCGAAGAAATCTTAAGACTAGATTGAGGTTCAACATCGCTAGCCCCAACCTCGCTCAAGAACTCGGAAACAGGAGCTTGCGGGATAGGATAGTCGGTTTTTTCATCTTTGTAGTGGATCGGAACAACATAGCTAGGGTCAAATTGACGCACAAGACTAGATGCAGACTCTTTGTCTGGGGCAAGGCCGCCCCCTCCAACAGGAACTATCAAAACATCTGCACCGTCCAAACGCTCTGCCTGTTCGTCGGAAATTTCTGGGTAAATATTGCCTGTAACTATAGCCCTAATACCGTTACAGGCTACAGAATAAATTACAGACTTACGAACACCCTCGTCCTCTTCTGAGTGAAGACGAGCAGCAACGCCTTCAATGTTTACAGACTGAACTTCATACTCCCCGGGCACTGTTATTGCAGTTTTACTAGTAGCATTTATATGTTTAGTTGGCTGCTGAGTAAAAAGCACAATGTCGGTCTTAATTTTCGGATTGGGTCCGTAGTCCCCACTCAATGGGTCTACCAAAATTTTTAGCTTTTTTGTATTAATCAATACACAGCCAGCACCATAAAATATTATTTCCATATACTACTCCTTCTTCTTCTTTTCTTTTTTATTCTGATTAGAGCTAGCATCATCTTTATCGGTAGACGAGACGTCAGCTTGCGACTGCTCCTGCGCATCAGGCTCGACCTTCTCTACTCCAATTCTGTCTATTAGTATTGTCTTTTTACTATCTAATGCAGAGCTAAGAAACCTATCATTGAGATTGCTACGATAATCAAAGTCTGCCCTTGACAATACTGTATAGCGCAACTCTGAGCCTTCCTCCTCTTCCATTTGAGCAATCAACTTCTCCAGCTTTGAGCGATTAACGTCTCCTACAATCAGCACATCTACCGGAGCTACGGGATCCTTGGTAAAAACTCCTCCAATATGGGCATAGTCTACACTGCCAAGATCTTTGAACTTTGCAGAATTATCACCGCCATAACCGACATTTGAGTCTTCTTCAGAGTCTAGGTTCATAAAAATAGAGCGCATAGCCTGATAATGAGGATGGTTTTGATTTACTTCATAAAACAACTTATTGCCGCTAGTATTGGACTTTATAACACCTATACTCAGCAGGTTGGACAACTCGCGCCTTACAGAGTTAATTTGCTCATCTATCTTACGGGTAATCTCACGAACATAGAAGCTGCGATTGGGGTTGGTGTAAAACACGTGCAATAGCTTCACTCTAGTCTTTGAGCCAAACAAATGTTCGATCACGTAATTACTCCCTTAACTTGCTTGACTCCATTGTACCAAATTTGAATACAAACATATAAGGTTTGTGCGTAATATTAGCACAATTAAGGTTTTCTATTGTGGCAGATTTTTTGCAACTTCGGCAGCTTTAAAAGCAATTTTGTCATCTAGACCGTCTAGGGTAAGATTGGCTTTGCGTCTAGTTAATGCTCTTTTTAAAAGTTGATCACAAAATATCGGATTTTTTGGCAATAATGGGCCGTGTAAATATGTGCCAAATGTATTGCCAACAATTGCGCCCTCGAACCCGTCTTTGCCATTATTGCCATGACCCCTAATGACCCTACCTAGAGCGCTCTGGCTAGTAGATAGCTCTGTCTTGCCGCTATGATTTTCAAATCCGACCACATTACCCCAGCTAGTTCCAATTGTCACGTTGCCTATTAAACGATCGCTAGAGCCAAACGTTTCAGCCTCAAATACTCCAATACCTGGAAGTTCTGCGCCGTTAGACGTAGTAAATCGTCTACCAAAAAGCTGGTAAAGCCCGCACACCAAAAGAAATACGCCTCCATCACTTACAGCCTTATGAATATTATCTGCGTGGCGCTGCAGGTCATCTGCAACCTCTATCTGACCCTTGTCCTGCCCTCCGCCGCCAAATACTATATCAACATCAGTAAAGTCGTAACTGTCTCCGACTTCTACTCTTTGATAATCTACCTCATGGCCACGCCATTCTAGACGTTTTTTTATGGTAATAATATTCCCCCAATCACCATAAATATTCATCTTGTCTGGATATAGATGAGCTAATTTTACCTTCATGACTACACCTCTATCTTGTCTAGGTCTACATAACGATTAAGTTGTTTACGTATTTCAAGCATAGCAGTGTATGTCATAACTAAGTATGTCTGCCTTCCAGGAACAGCCCGCGAAACTGCAAGCTCAAGCGCATCAGATATAGAATTGTTGGCGGCTGATTCGATGTCGGCATACTGAAGCCGAAGCGCCATATCAAAACCTCTATTGCCAGTAGTGGAGTAGCTATGGGATGTTGAGCTGAGACTCTCTATGTCAACATCCCAAAGCCACGACACATCTCTGCCATCAGCATAATTGTCATTTATCCCAATCAGCACATTGCTCGGCTCAGAATCGGTCAAGTATGTGTGTATAATCTGATTAAATCCGCTGGGGTTCTTAACCAGTAGTAGTAAAAATGGCTTACCATTGATCATTAGCTGCTCGCTTCTCCCAAAAGCAGGCGAAACTTTAGCTAGGCTATCTAGTGCGCTGGAGCGTTCTATACCAAAATCTAGCGTGGCTGCTAAAGCGGCTGCCGCATTATAGGCATTGAAAACGCCCGGGATTTTCATTTCAGCTTTATAAGTTTCGTCTTCAATCGAGAACTCAACTAACTGACCGGCCTTGCCTGTTTTTGCTGATTTAAGCTCTACACTAAGTTCATGGTCATAACTTGAGGCTGGCTCATTTTTTAAATGCAGAGCATCATCGTGCGGCACCTTATCTCTAAGCTGAATATCAGCGCCATACCAAATTACTCCTTTAGAGTGTGCCGACAAGCTGGCGACCATGGGGTCATCAGCATTAAGCACTGCATGTCTTGAATGCAAAAGAGAGTCAGCTATCAAGCCAGCCGTCCTATCCAACTCGCCATATCGGTCTAACTGGTCTCTCAATAAATTCAGCACTACAATTGAGTAAGGTTTTAGTGATTTTGCTACTTTTTCTATGAAACCCTCGTCTACTTCTAAGAGCGCGATATCGGCCTCAAGCCTGCCGCTCCAATTCATAGCTGATAAAAAACTAGATATAATCCCCCTGGGCATGTTGCTGCCGGCTGCGTTAGTAATCACATTAAAGCCGCCATCTTGCAGAATATGTCGCACCATCTTCGTGGTAGTAGTTTTGCCATTAGTGCCGGCAATCAATATCACCTTTTTGAAGCTGTGTTGGTGTCTTTTCAGGAATCTTGGATCGAGCCTTTCTGCTACCAGGCCAGGTAAAGCCGATCCACCTCCTTTTAACTGCAAAAGAGCCAATAAAATCTTGCCGATCCATACCGATAAAATGTGTCGTATCATATATTTTTAGTATAAAGCATCACTAGCTTTGAGCCATGCGCATTCATACCTTCAGAAACTTTCTAGCCTCTTCAGTTGCTTTATCTGCAGAATCCACCCATACAATTTCTAGATTGCGCTTAAACCACGTCCGTTGCCGCTTAGCTAACTCTATTGTGTTTTTTATAATCTTTCGTTTTGTTTCCGACATAGACTGACTGCCACAGAAATATTCACGAAACTCACGATAGCCTATACCCTTCATAGCTTCAGCATCCCAGCCGTACTCGTCTGCAAGCTCCCTGACTTCATGCCTTAAGCCAGCTCTAAACATTTTTTCTACCCTATGCTCGATATTACTGCGCAACATACTCCTAGAAGTGTATACACCAATCACAAGTGTATTGTCGCGTAGCCCAGAACGTGACGGAGTCTTGCCACGGTTTTCAAGCAGTCTTACTAAGCGTCGCTTGTTGCGCACATCTATGCCGTCAAGAGTATAACCTCTTTCTTCTATCTCATTAACCAGCTCAGGAACATCCATAGCCTGCCAAACTTTTCTTTCACCCGACTCTCCGGGTGGCAGAAAGCTGTAATCAAATAAAACTCCATCGATATAAAGGCCCGTGCCGCCCACTAAAATAGGGATTTTATTTTTATCAACAACACCATCAATGGCCTCTATGGCCATCTTTTTATAGACTGCCGCTGTGAATTCATCATCTGGGTCGACAACATCAAGCAAGTGGTGTTTGATTTTGGCTCGATCAGATTTAGTCGGCTTAGCTGTACCTATGTCCATACCTCTATAAATCTGCCAAGAGTCGGCGTTTACTATTTCACCGTCAAACCTTTCAGCGAGCTCCATCGCTACAGCCGACTTACCTGTCGCCGTCTCGCCAACTACAGCCAGTAAAGGCGAATTAGTCATCATGCCTCCAGCGCAAATTACAGAGATCTACCTTAAAGTCCTCATACACCTCAACACAATCACTCTCAAGCAGCTCTCGATGAGCATATTTGCCTCCACCAGGGTAACCTCTAGCTAGTCCGCCATGACGATTGACTACACGATGCCATGGAATATTTTGCGGACCAAAATGAGCAATCACTCCTACCTGCATAGCGGCTCTTGGCTCTCCTGCGGCTGTCGCTATGTCGCCATAAGTCGCCACTCTGCCTTTTGGGATCTGAGAAACTAGCTTGTATACATTTCTTTTAAAATCTTCTTGGTGCATTAGTTATAGTCTTAACTGAAATTACGCAAAAAATCTGAGATTTGGTCAAATGAAATTTTTTCTTCACCTTCATTAGTCCTCACACTGACCTCTTTTGCCTGCATGTCTTTGGGTCCGACTATCATCATGACTGGCACCTTTACAGTCTCTGCTTCGCGTATTTTTTTGCCAAGAGATTCATTTCTATCATCTGTTGTAAATCTTACTTCGTTATATTTTAATGGCTTATTGACTACACATTGCGATAATTCTTTTGTAATTTTATCAACATATTCCGGTACTGAGTCGTTTATCGTTAAGATGCGCACCTGCTCTGGCGCAAGCCAAAAAGGAAATCTACCAGCAGTATGCTCGATATATACTGAGAGAAAGCGCTCAAAAGTACCCAGCAAGGCAGCATGAACCATAACCGGTGTACTACGCCCTCCTGAAGCGTCAATATACTCTAGGCCGAATCGCTCGGGCTGAATAAAATCTAATTGCACCGTTGCTACTTGCCACTCTCTGCCTATAGCATCCACCGCCATGAAGTCGAGCTTTGGCCCATAAAAAGCTGCCTCCCCCTCTTCGGAGTAATACTCTAGCTTCTTGTCAGATGCTATATCTTCCAATGCCTGTTGAGCTTTCTGCCATAAGTTACTATCACCCAAATACGCCTCTGATTTATCTCGAAAACTTAACCTCAACTTCAGCTCCATACCTAGCTCTTGGTACAGCTCCTGGGCCGCATCGACAAGCTCTGCGACAGACTCTTCTATCTGGTCTTCACGAGCAAAAACATGGCTGTCGTCTTGAGTTGCACTCCGAACTCGGCTCAAGCCATGCAACTCACCGCTTTTCTCGTCCCGATAGACAGTAGTATTTTCCATATACTTGACCGGTAGATCACGATAACTGCGCTGTTGCGCCCTGTAAATCTGAGTATGGTGCGGGCAGTTCATCGGCTTCAAGGCAAGTTCATCACTGGTCTCTTGAGACCCTACTAAAAACAACTCCTCGCCGAACTTGTCCCAATGCCCAGAAGTTTTATATAAGTCTACCTTAGTCATATGAGGAATCCATACTCGTTCAAATCCTCGCACCTGCCTTAACTGCTGCGCATATCTACCCAGCAAATCCCGCAAGATGGTGCCCTTGGGCGTAAAGAGTGGCAATCCAGAGCCAACCAGCTCTGAGAAAGTAAATAGTCCCAACTCCTGTCCAAGCTTACGGTGATCTCTCGCCTCGGCCTCTTCTAGTAATGCAAAGTGAGCATCTACCTCTTTTTGGGTAGCAAATGCCACCCCGTACAATCGCTGTAGCATCGGATTAGACTCATCGCCCCGCCAGTAAGCTCCGGCCAACTTATGAAGCCGAAAAGCTCCGACCTTGCCGGTCGACTCGACATGTGGTCCCCGGCATAAATCTTCAAACTCTCCGCAGGAGTAGTATGAGACTGTTTCCGGCTTTTCTTGCCCCGCCTCTATCGTGCCCTCGTCAACATCGACAGCTGTTGAGCCTTTCTCTTTTAGATCATTTAGAAGCTCTACTTTATAGTCTTGCTCAGCCTGAATCTCTCGCTCAATAGCCTCATCTATGCCAAGATTAAACTGTTCAAAAGGCAAATCTGCCTCGATGAGCTCACGCATTTTCTGTTCTATCTTGGGCAAATCTTCTTGATGTATAACCCCATTGACTATATCAACATCGTAGTAGAAGCCATTCTCAACTACCGGCCCTACTCCTAATTTGGTCTCTGGCCACAGCTGTTTTATACTGGCTGCCATTATATGCGCCAGGCTGTGGCGCATGGCGTGCAACTGGTTACTGCCTGACTCCTGTCTCATTAGTTGCCAGTATAGCACGCATACTTATCATGATAAGAGCGAACAGGCAATATTTCTGACTCTTGGACCATCTAGCTCCACAACGATTATTTGCTGCCACTGACCAAGCTGCAGGACGCCTCTGCTAACAGGAACTGTTAAAGAAGGTCCGATCAAGCTGCTCAGTAAATGTGCGGGCGCATGTGAAGGATTGTGCGGGTGACGCCAATCTACATTCGGCACAATGCCTTCAAGAAAATCCAAGAAATCTTGGTCGGTGCCCGGGTCTAAATCAGCGGTCGTCAGTGCAGCCGTAGTATGTAAGATATTGAGCACAATTGCTCCATCCTGTATTTTATTTACCTTTTTTTGAATTTCGTCCGTAACAACTACTACATCCTTGTTTGTTGATGTTTCTACAACTATATTTTCCATTTTACCCCTGTTTATTAATATATAAATTGAGTACTAAAATTATATCACTTGCTCTTGCATAATGCAGAAAGCGTGGTTATTATGAAAGTACAAACAAAAACAAAGCTACGGGCAAAGAAATGAGCCCGTAGCTTTTTTATGCCCTTTGCAGCATCTAGATAATGCTCATTTAAAAGCGAGATGTAAATTTGTATAGCCTAGCAGCCTATAAGCTCTTCAGTGCTTTGTCTATTCTCTTAGCTATAGACCGCATATCAGATTCCCGCTTGCCGCGAGTTGTCTCTGCAGCAGTACCTAGACGAATGCCAGAAGGGTCTGAGGGGCTGCGACTATCTCTTGGCAGGGTATTTTTATTGACAATAATACCCTGCTTCTCAAGCTCATCACTAGCAGTTTTACCGCTAATTCCTGATTCTTGAGTGTCTACTAACAGGAGGTGGGTATCTGTACCGCCCGAGACCACCCTCCAGCCTAAACCAGACAGCTCTTCCGCCAAGACAGTCGCATTCTTGACTACTTGCTCGGCATAAGTTTGAAACTCTTTACTTGAAGCCTCCTCTAGCGCCTGCACTGCAGCAGCTATTTGATTAAAATGAGGGCCTCCTTGTATCCCTGGAAATACTGCCCTATCTATAGATCTAGGCAAATCTCTTTCATCTCTACGCGACCAAACGATAGCCGAACGAGGGCCGCGAAGCGTTTTGTGAGTGGTGGCCATTACAGTGTCTGCGTACGCAAAAGGTGACGGGTGCTGCCCGCCAGCGATAAGACCACCAATGTGAGCTATATCTGCATGCAGATGAGCGCCACACATATCGGCAATCTCTTTGAAGCGGCGGAAGTCGACTTGGCGAGGATAAGCGGTAAAACCCGCTACTATAATATCTGGTCGGGTTTTTTGGGCAATACTAGCTATCTCCTCAAAATCGAGCTGCTCAGTATCTAAGTTAAGCCCAAACGGAACCTGTCGCCACAACTTGCCAGTAAGTGAAGCTATAAAGCCATGAGACAAATGCCCACCATCGCCCAAAGACATCGCCATAATAGAGCTATCATTCTTCATGCCTAGTACAGCTAAATAGACAGCAAGGTTGGCTGGGGCTCCAGAAAGCGGCTGCATATTAACAGCCCACTGCCTAGCATCGAGCTCAAATAACTCCAAAGCTCGTTTGCGACCAAGCTCTTCTATCTTGTCTATAACTTGATTGCCATTATAGTACCTAGCCCCCGGGTAGCCTTCAGCGTATTTAGACGTAAGCCCTGAACCCAACAACCTCAACACCGACTCTGACGGGTAGTTTTCTGAAGCAACCAAATTCACAGTATCTAGCTGTCTCTGTTTTTCCTCAGCAACCAGACCTTGTATAGATTCTTCAACCATATTACTCTACCTAAAATTAAAATCTTACTTGCTAAACAACTGCTTAAGTTAGTCTCTGTTGCAATCACTTATCATAGTTAATTGTAATTGCTGTCTCTTAATCAAATGCATGCTGGTGGATCCGGGAGGGCTCGAACCTCCGACCTCCACAACGTCAATGTGGCGCTCTAGCCAACTGAGCTACGGATCCTGGGTCAAAATAAAATATATTTTAAAGCTGTAGCCTATAATCTATTATCATCATTTCGACTAATAGTATTATAACAAACTCAAAAAAGTTACTGTTTGCCTTTTATTAACTATTTAAAATACCCACCAAAAAATTTAAAAACCGAACATTTTAAAAATACCCACAAACATTGACAATGCTATTGACTTATTATATTTAATAATATATATTTAATAATTGTGCATTATAAAAGTGAGGTGCACTGTCTATGAAGACCCAGCGCAAATTAGCGTCATATCCTCTGTTTTTTGAGCACGTACCTTACGAGGTGCCTCAGCCAAAGCAAAGAATACGACGCCGTCCAGGAAGAAAGCCTAAATATCCAAGGTTACCTGAGACAAACATTCTCGACAATGTCGAGTAAGATTAGTGTAAGAATAAAAACCCCTGCTTATTAAGCAGGGGTTTTTTGTTTTTAAGGAAAGTTTTCTCTAAATTGGCATGAATATAAATTTAAATTTCTAATTTTTAACAGAGGTTAATATATGATTTTTCTACTTTTCCACAAGTTTCCACTTGTGTTTTTAACTGCGACATGACAATATATAGTCATGGTACGAACAAACTGTACCGATCAAGAGTGTGATGTGAATTTGTTGTTTTTCACACATAAGCAATAAACTCCTGTCGCAAGGAGTTTATTGCCTTTTAAATATAGGCTAATAACGAGTTATGAAATGTCCTTTTTGCCAGTACACCAAAACAGAAGTATATAACTCTCGGCAGAGCAAAGAGCAGGCACATATCTGGCGTCGCAGACGTTGCAAAAACTGTGAGGCGCCGTTTACTACCTATGAAATTCCCGATATGAAGTTTTTACAGATTACCGATCAAAACAATCAGATCCAGCCTTACAGGCGAACTAAACTAATAAACAGCCTATGGCAGGCTTGCGGCGGGCTTGATGAGCATATAGATGAAGCCGAAGCCTTAGTAGCCACCATAGAACACGCACTTATGGGGCGCGGCCAGACTTTGATCAGCACGAATGACATAACAGAATCTGCTCTTGCAACTTTAAAACGCTATGACATGGCTAGTTTTATGAGATATCTGTCTCAACGTTCGGATTTCTCTAGCATTGAACAGCTTCGCCATGAATTGCAAAATATATAGCTACCAACTCGACATCAATTGGCTGACTCATATTGAGCATCATAAACAACTAAGTAAGTTAAATTTATGATGGCGGCTTTTAGCTCATCAATATATTCAAACAAATAAATCAACTGCAATTTTATATATTAACTTTGCTATAAATCGCTCTCTAACAGTTGCCCATACCTAAAAACGGTAAGCTTGCATATTGTGTGCTTTTGCATCGAATAAAAGACTGCGAATAGGGCTTGATGGAGTGCAAAACTAAGCCTTAATAAGCATTTAATAAAAGCGTAATCGAGTCAAAGCCTAAACTTCGCCTTCTTCGCCACTACGTTCAGACCCATCCTCTTCTTCGTCATCCTCGCCATGCTCAGACTCTACTGCTGACTCTGCGTCTTCATCGATGTCTTCTTCTAGCTCCTCTAGCTCTTCTTCAGAGCGTGGCGGGTCTATCTTTAATATCAGCTCTTCTTCGTCTACCAACACCTCTACACCTTCGGGCACATCTAGATCACTCACGTGCACAGAAGCGTTTATCTCTTCTAAAGGTTCGAGGTCAATAGTAAACATCTCTGGTAGCTTGTTTGGAAGTGCTCTTACCTCTATCGACTCAAGGTTCTGCATTAAGACCCCATCCAGGTTGTAAGTGGCAGGAGCTTCGCCTTCAAGCTGGACTGGTATTTCGGCCTCAATCTCTTCGTCCATCTTAACCTTGTAAAGATCGAAGTGACGGATATCGCCTGTAAGTGGATCGGACTGGACTTCAACAAACAAAGTACTAAAGACTTCGTCATCATCAACCTTGACTTCAACTAGACGGTTTGAGCCTGCCGACATATAGACTCTTTCAAGCTCACGATTTGGGGCCGAAACAATTTGGGCATCGTCTCCCTGCCCATAGACCACACCAGGCACTAAGCCCTGATCTCGCAAATGCTTAAGGGCTTTTTTTCTCTCCTGTCGCGTCTGGACCTGCAGCACTTCTTCCACTTAACAACTCCTTTTTAGTTTGAGTAACTCGACTTTTTATTATACATACTCACCCCAGCCAAGACAAACATTTTCATCTCTGCAATTTTTTTTGCCTAATCTGGACTCTTAACGCTGTCGCCATCAAGCACAAAACTAAAGCTACTATAGCCGCCCAAAAACCACCTACTATTGCCGCTACACCAATAGTCACTGCCACTGTATAAAGGTGCAGTACAACCTGTACTTGAGTAAGCCCAGAGTCCAATAACTGATGGTGAATATGACCCCTATCTGGCGCAAAGATTGACTTTCTGTTATATATTCTTCGCATTACAGCCCATGCAGTATCAACTAGTGCCACACCAAGAACAAGTATACCTACTCCTGTCTTTGCGCCGCCGTAAATAGCAATTACAGCCAAAATAAAACCTATAGCATAAGATCCGCTATCGCCCATAATTATTGAGGATGGATGCCAATTAAAGACCAGAAAACCAACACAAGCACCAGCTAATAAAATGGCTATTATGGCTACCTCAATCTCCTCAACTGTTGGCGCTAACGCAAAAATAGCTATCAGCGCGATGATTGTGGCCGTAATTGTAACGATACCTGAAGCTAAGCCGTCCATGCCGTCTAGAAAGTTAACAGTGTTTAGTAGCGCTACAATCCAGACAACACTAATAAGGTTTGCCAGCGGTATAATGTTAAACTCAAAACCCAGTATTTCCATAGGTATACGCAATTGATCAAAGGCAATAACATTTCCGCTTATGGGATCGGTCATCGATATGATTCCTATGCCCCCGGCCAAAACAACACCGGCTGCAATCACCTGCCATACAAGCTTCACTATCGGCCCGAGGCCACGTATATCATCAACTAATCCGACTACAAATATCAAACTCAGCCCTGTCGCAAAGGCTATAAAAGGCCTTTCAGGAGGCATCAAGACGATAAATGGCAACAAAAAACCGATAAAGATTGATACACCGCCCAGCCTAGGTAATGGACGAGCATGGATTTTACGACTGTTTGGGATATCAATAGCTCCTAAACGCTCAGACAATAGACGGACAAAAGGCACTGTAAGCACGGTTACGCTAAATGCCAAAAGAAATGCCAAGATTAATGTAATCATATATTCAACAGTATAGTCATAATATTATTTTTTTATACCACAACTGCACCTACATATTACTGCTGCAACGCAAGCAATGTATAGGTTATAACTATCGTAAAAAGGTTTAGTATTATTGCGCTCATCACCAACAAAAAGCTGGCTACACGACTTTTATCAAAGCTATACCCAGCCAATACAGAATTACCAGCTGTGACTATCAGGCTGTACACTCCATAGCTATAAACGGCGTACCATGGGCCCCGACTAAATTCAGATCCAGACGTGTAAGCAATAGGTACTGCAAAATCTGCCGGCCTCAACTCTACCAGTAGCAAAACCCACACCAAAACACACGTTAAAGTTGCAGCCAGCAAAAACCAGCGCAAAAACCTATCTCTTAGAATACGTTGACTCTTGATAGCCGCCCAAGGACGCTCCACCAATGCTGCTCTAATATTCATATCAGCATTATACAACACAAATAATCTAACACCTTGGGCAAGGTTATGGAAGTAATCTGCTATAAAAGATTTATAAAATTATATAAACTCATTTCTTTTTAAAAGGCCAACAGTGACTCTTTGTCTTTTAAAAGGAAAGGCGGAATTAAACGCTTCGCTATTCCGCTGCGCTCAATGCTCGATGCAAGCATCTGTGCGTTGAGCTTGCTTAGACCGGCGCCCTTCGGGCTTGCCGGTTCAAATCTGAGCAAAGCTCATCATGAAAAAAGCGCCACACTATGGTGGCACTCTTTTCATGGCGGACCCGACCGGATTTGAACCGGCGATCTCCTCCGTGACAGGGAGGCGTGTTAACCGTGCTACACCACGGGTCCTCAAAATACAATTATGTTAAGCTAGTTTATAGTAGCAGTTTTAGAAGATATAGTGCAACTGATTATAGATGCCTGGACACTATATATTAGACACTGCAATAATGCCGCCGTAGCTCAGCCGGCAGAGCGACACTCTCGTAAAGTGTAGGTCACCGGTTCAAATCCGGTCGGCGGCTCCACACTTGTTTTAATGCACCAGCTAGGACTGCACAGGCTTAGTAACATCTATTAATCTACATCAACTTCAACTGCATCGATATCTGGTTCATCTCTATTAAATGAGACGCCTATATAGCTAGTCTGCTCAACATCGTCTAGTCGCTCATCGACTATTTCTTGTAGATAAGATGGGTCGATTAGTATGTGAGAAGTTCTCACACCTTCATCCTCATCGACTTCGGTTGCCTTAAGAATATGAAACCCAAATTGAGTCTCTACTATATCGCTAATTTCACCCTCTTCTAAGTTAAGAGCGGCAACCTCAAACTCTTCTACAAACTCTGACCCCTCTTTTATAAAGCCAAGGTCACCGCCATCTGCAGCACTTCCATCTCTCGAATACTCGACAGCCAAATCAGCAAAACTCTTTTCGCCCGCCTCTACCTCTGACAATACCGACTCCGCCTTATCTCGGACTATTGCTTCCTGTAAAAGTTGCATTGCCACTTCTGACTCAAAATCTCTCATGCGCCAATCGTAATGCTCTTCAAGTGCATCTTTGAGCTGATCCTCACCGCCCATTTCATCTGCAAACTCTGAGATAAGCTCTTCTAGCCTATCATCGGACACATCTACACCTCGTTCATCAGCGATTTGGCGTACAATCAATTTATCTCTTGCCTGAGCCAGGGACAAAATTTGTAGCTCACTCAGCTGCTCTTGCCCTTCTTCGCTATCAAAGTCTATATCTTCACCGCCGCCAATCGGGTTCTGCGCGTATTGCTTAAGTGCCTGTAGCTCAAATAGGTATTCATCATACCTTATAAATGAGCCATCCACTCTTGCAGCTGGAAAGGGTATAATTTGTGACGCCCGATACACAGCGTCACTGTCACTTTGAAAGCGATAAATTAAGACCGTAAAGACTAAGAAAGTAGTTATTAGTAGTGCCAACACTATATAGGCAGTTATTTTGAGCGTCTTCTGCGGACTTACGGTTAAAGGCCTGACAAAACTTCTGCCAGCACTTAATACCTCTTCTCTCTCCGCGTCTATGCCAGAATCATGGCTGGATTTGCTTTCGCTTTCTGGTCTATCTGACAAAGCACTTTTGTCTTCAGCTCTATTCTTGTCCTTGCTGAACTTTTGCTTCATGTCCTTTAATTGCTTATTCATATTCCACCTTCCTCGACTAGGTCTTTAGGGTCCTCTGGGGTAACCTTTCTAATAATTTGGTTTAGATGCTGCTGCACCTCTTCTGGATGGTGTATGCAGCGTAGTTTTATGTCACCTACAAAAGTCTGTATAGTTATTGTACCAAATTTAAACATTGTTTCCTGCATACCCTTAACTTGATAATTAACACTCTGAATTCTCGAGTGAGCAATATCTTGTACTTGCTTATCGAAAAAACCTCTCTGTTTTATCTGTATAAAGCGCTCGTTTGTAATTATAAATACGCTAAAATACCAGCTAAGCATGCGATACCCAAATATTAACAAAGCCACAACAAAGCCCACCAAAACCGACCACCAAGCCCATGACTGATGAGGCCAGAAAGCTATAGGCGCTACTGCTACCGTAAATAATCCTAAGCTTAAAATTAAAGCTTTTCGCATCACTACGGGGTGCTGACGAAAAACAAATTCAACTTCTTCTTCAGAATGTTGGCCTGGAAACATTTCTGCCATAATTGCAGTATATAGGTTATTCCTATTTGGTGGTAGAACAAACACCAGTCAAGACCTGCAGCTCAAGCTTATGCGTTTAAAATACAAAAAACCGAGCAGGCGTATCTGCAATGCGCCTCGTCCAGTGCTCGAAGCTATGAGATAGCTTCTGCGCTCTTCCTCGTCTTCGCCCCCTGTCGCTAGCGCGACGACAGTTCGACTCCAACTGCTTCGCAGTACCAAAAAATTAATCAGACACCTAACGGTGTCTAATGAACTTCTGGCGCCCCGGGCAGGAGTATTCGGAATATAATCTTCAAGCTTTCTCGGAGCAAGCTCCTGCGATAGCTTTTGATTAGCGCACCTGCACTCCGTGCGACGGTTCGACTCCATGTGTCTAGCGACACAAATAGAAAAAGCCCCGCCTTTGGCGAGACTTTTTCTATGGCGCCCCGGGCAGGAGTCGAACCTGCGGCCTTCTCCTTAGGAGGGAGACGCTCTATCCAGCTGAGCTACCGGGGCACACATGCTATTGTAACGCATCTAAGCTAATCGCCGCCTTATGAGCTAAAATTCTGCGCAGAAACCCGCCTTAATAAGCTAACCCAAGTATATGCATGAACATCAACACTCAATGATAGCGCCTACACTACTTAATGTCACTTCTCGACCTCACCTATTTAGCAGCAAAACACTATGGCTTTGCTGCTAAATAAGACAACGCCGATGCCTAGCGTTTTAAATGCTTCACTAGATTGTAAGACGTCTTATATATCAACCACAATCAAACCATCAATAACAGCATCATGCTAATACATGGTCTACTCCCTTTCAAAGTGTTCATAGACATGCAAATATTCGCTCTTATCATAGCTGACTAATTCATTTTGAGTGAAAAAGCGAGACACTTCTTCCCTGCCAGCTTCAGCGCTATCAGAAGCATGAACAAGATTACGTCCTTGTCCTATAGCAAAATCTCCCCTGATTGTGCCGGCGTCAGCTTCTCTAGGGTTGGTTGCGCCTACTATTACGCGCACAGAAGATATGCACTCATAACCCTCCCAAGCCATAGCCACCACCGGAGAGCTTTTCATAAAGCTTTTAATATCAGCAAAGAACGGCTTGTCACTTAAATGAGAGTAATGCTCATTCAGCAACTTGTCATCAACCTTTATCATCTTTAAGCCTATCAATTTCAAGCCCTTGCGCTCAAACCTGTTTATCATCTGACCTACAAGACCTCTTTGTACTGCATCTGGCTTCGCTAAAATCAACGTCTGCTCCATAAATGCCTTTCTTTCGTTAATTATTTATATCAATAGTAGCCGACCTGGACCCTAATATACAATTAGCCACAATTATCCGAACGTCGTACAATATATGCATGCAGCTACGCGAAGCTATAGTAGACTTTCTAGAATATCTTGAAATAGAGCAAAATCGCTCTATCAAGACAGTCACTAGCTATGACCATTATTTGCAGCGTTTTGCGCACTATATTGGCGACATTGAAGTTGAAGAGATAGACAACGAGCACATCAGGAAGTTTAAGCTGTACCTAAACCGTATAAAAAATGAACGCGACCAAACGCTGTCTAAGACAACGCAAAACTACCATCTAACTGCCCTGCGCAGTTTCTTGCGCTACTTAAGCAAGCGGGAAATACCGTCACTCTCTCCAGATAAAATTGAGCTAGCCAAGGTTAAGCGGCCAAAAGTAGAATTCTTGAGTGAATCAGAACTAAGCGAACTATTCAAGCAGCCAGATATCTCGAAACCGCATGGATTACGCGACAGAGCCATAATGGAGCTGCTCTTCTCCAGCGGTTTAAGGGTGTCGGAGCTTGTAGGGCTGAACCGAGACCACATTAATCTAGATAATCGTGAGTTTATGGTAAGAGGTAAAGGCGAAAAAGACCGGCCAGTATTTGTAAGCCAAACGGCGGCCGACTGGGTACAAGCTTACTTAAAAACTCGAAGCGACAATTATATACCACTTTTTATTCATTACTGGGGTGGCGCGCATGACCTTGACGATGGTTCATATACTAGACTCAGCTCAAGAAGCATACAGCGAAACATAGCTAAATATGGCAAACTGGCAGGAATTACAAAAAAAGTTAGTCCCCACACTCTGAGACATTCGTTCGCTACAGACTTGCTAAGAAATGGTGCCGACGTCAGGAGTGTTCAAGCTCTGCTTGGTCACAGTGACATATCTACAACTCAAATCTATACACATGTAACCGACCCTCAGCTGCGCAAAGTACATGAACGTTTTCATAATAAATAAACCTAAACACCCACAACAAAGCTCATGTACCAGCTGTATAGATCATCGGCAAAAAAGAAAGCTAGCCAAAATCCGGCAATCAGAAAAGGTCCAAACGGCACCATGTCCTCTCTATTTTTTATATTGGACGCAATCAAAGCCATACCAACAAGTGCACCGGAAACAAAACTCAAAAAAAGCCCCACTATTGTTGCCTGCAAACCTACCAGTAAACCTAGCACAAAAACCAGCTTAACATCTCCACCGCCCATCCATTGCCCGCGACCGAGTATATAAATCAAATAAAAAAAACCAAATGCCAAACCAGCACCGAATACAGGACTAATGAGCCAATCTTCTAAACTTGCCCCGTAAAAAGAATACAAAATTAGCCACAAAATTGTCAGTATCACTAATTTTCGCATCAAAGCGGAAGGCAAAAGGTACCACTTGGTATCATAAACGGCTAAAGCGATAAATAAAGCGGTAATAAGTAGCCATACAATAAATAAAAGCCAATCAGTCAAGCCAGCTAAGCTAAATGGCCACCAAACTGCGCTCAGAGCAAAAGCTGCTGATGTAATTATCTCGACAACAGGATACTGAATAGATATATTTACCTGACAATACCTGCACTTGCCTCCCAATGCTAGCCAGCTAAAAACTGGCACTAAATCGGATAAACCAAGCACGTGCTCACAGCTGGGGCAAACAGACCTTCCTTCAGCTACCGACCTACCGCCCTCTTTGATGCGCCAAATCCAAGCATTTAAAAAACTCCCTACAGCCAAACCAAACAAACTACTGATCAGAACTGCTTCAAACATAAGGCCTAAGATTATGACTCGTTAAACATTAGTTTTGATCTGTATTGATATTTATACAAAGTCACGCAGCGCCAACCCGCTAGCTACAGCATACTCCATAGACTCACTCATAAGTTCTTCATGCTTTGTGGCAGGATAGGCAATATTTGCCCACGGATTGGCAATTTCAACCGGTAGGTTGGTGTTATCTGCTATATAGGATGGTGCTTCTGGCATTGCCGTAATAGTGCCGGTAATTATAACCTTTTCTATCTTAGCTTCCATGCTAAAGTCTGCAAAAGCAGTAGTAGATTCAGTAATATGTCTAACTATGCTGTCTAAGGGTGTTCTGATTGCTTTTAATATCTGCCCATCAAACTTTGTGGATGAGGCTCCGTATTGTTTCAAAAATTGGTACGCCTCCTCCATGTCAACATTGAGACTTTGAGCTATAGTTGAAGCGAAAACTGATTCGCCGGCATTTATAAATCTAGACCTATATGGTACTCGTTGCCATATAGATGCAACTTCGCTAGTCTTTTGGCCGAAATCTAGAACTATGACAGGTTTTCGGCCGTCTTTTATAACGCTTCTAGCTAAAGCTAGAGCATTAATCTCCACAGCACGCAGACTAAGCCCAGCAGAGTTAATAATATCGACATACGTCTCCACTACCTCTGCATAGGCCGCCACCACAAAAACCAACATCTCGCCATCACCAACTGACCGATTGATTATATGCCAGTCTATTCTTAGATTATCTTGGGGTGCGGACATTTGTTCGCTCATTTTTGGGAAAATATGAGCATTAAAATCATTGTCACTCATTTGAGGTACTTGCATCACACTCACATAAAAATTTTCAGCCGGCAACGAAACTACAGCTTGATTGGATTTTGTGTCTGTCTGGTCTATAAGCTGCTTAATCAAATCGACTAGACGCTTTTTGTCGGCACCAGAATTTATAGAAGTGAGATCGGCAGGTAATGGTTTAGAGCCATGGCCTACTAAAGTAGGTCTTTCTTGGCCAGGAACTACCTCAACCAATCTTATAGCACTGGTGCCGATATCAAGTCCAAATTGTTGTTCTTCTGTTTTTTGCATACTTACCATTGTAATAATTAACTCCGCATTAAACGATCAAGCTCTTCAAGATCAACGGCGTAGTTCCTTGCCTCTTCGCGGGTTATTTTGCCGCCCTTAATCATGTCTACTAATGTTTTATCTAGAGACTGCATGCCTTGATCTGATCCGGTCTGAATCACTGAGTCAAGCTGATGAGTCTTGCCTTCACGTATGATATTTCTTACGGCAGAATTGGCTACAAGGACCTCTGTAACGGGAATTCTTCCGCCACCAATGGCTGGCACTAATCGCTGCGAGCAAATTCCCTGCAATATAGATGCCAACTGAACTCGAATTTGCTGCTGTTGGTGAGGAGGGAAAACATCCACCATGCGATCAACACTTTGGGCAGCAGAGTTGGTGTGCAAAGTAGCAAAAACCAAATGTCCCGTCTCGGCAATAGTAATAGCTGCGGCAATAGTTTCTAGGTCGCGCATCTCTCCGATCAGCACTACATCTGGGTCTTGACGCAGCGAAGAGCGCAGAGCTGCGGCAAAAGAATAGGTGTCATAATGGACCTCACGCTGAACTATAACACTCTGCTTATTAGAGTGCGTGTACTCGATTGGATCTTCAATCGTAATGATGTGAGAGGCACGCTCTTCATTTATCTTGTCTATCATTGCAGCCAGTGTAGTGGATTTACCGGAGCCTGTTGGGCCTGTTACCAGCACTAAACCTCTAGGGTATTCTGTAAATTTACTCATCACTTTCGGTAGACCCAGCTCAGTTATTGTCCGTATCTGATTCGGTATTAAACGGAGTGCGGCCGCCATGTTGCCTCTTTCATGGAAGGCATTAACACGAAACCTTCCCAGGTTGCCGAAAGCAAATGAAAAATCTAATTCTTTATCTTTTTCTAATATCTGTTTTTGTTCGTCATCTAAAATAGAATAAATTAACCCCTCTACCATCTCTTCATCTAAAGGAGGTGTGTCATGAGTGGGCACCAATGCACCGTCAACTCTAAGCATTGGTTGCAAGCCGACTTGGAGATGCAAGTCAGAAGAGTCTTTATCTATAACTTCTTGTAGTAAATTTTCGATCTTTAGTGTATTCTGCACTGCATTCCTCCCTTATTAAGCGTCTGATGCCACTCTGACAACTTCTTCAAGTGTTGTTATTTTATTAAGTGCCTTTAGATACCCATCCTGTTTCATGGTAATCATGCCGTCTTTTTGAGCCTGGGCTTGAACTTGTGAGCTGGTCATCTGTCCGGATAGCATTTTTTCCATCTCAGGCGTAATGCTAAATACCTCAAATATACCGGTTCTGCCTTTATATCCTTCTGTACATTCCTCACATCCACGACCTCTATACAAAGTATAAGCGTCTTGCCCTAGGTTAGGCAATACATCATAGCCTATATCATCACGCATCTCCTGACTCGCCTCGCCCGACTCAGGCAACACTCCATGCAAAGTCTTCTTGACTGAATCTACCTCTGCCTGACTGGCTGAATATTCTTCGATACATTTATCACATATTTGCCGAACTAGCCTTTGGCCTATAACAGTGTTTATAACTGATCCGATCAAAAATGGCTCTGCCCCCATATCAATCAAACGTGGCAAAACACCGGCTGCCGAGTTGGTGTGCAGAGTAGACAATACCACATGGCCAGTAAGAGCTGCTTGGATGGCGAGATCTGCAGCCTCTCCATCCCGGATTTCTCCTACCATCACCACATCAGGGTCTTGTCTTAATACTGAGCGCAAACCACTAGCAAATGTCAGGCCGACCTGACTATTGATCTGTATTTGGTTTATGTCCTGCATCTTATACTCAACTGGGTCTTCAAGAGTCACAATATTTATAGCCGGATCTTTAATGATGTTAATAGAGGCGTAAAGAGTTGTTGACTTACCCGAGCCTGTTGGCCCAGTAGACAACGTCATGCCGTGAGGCTGCCTAAGCCCCTCCTTAATCAGCCTATTAGCTCTTCCTATATATCCTAACGAGTCGATATTTAACAAGTCAGAGTCTTTGTCTAACAGCCTGATAACCGCCTGCTCACCCCACACAATCGGAGATATAGAGACACGGCAGTCTATAGCTCTCTCTTGATAATTGAATTGGAACTCACCATCCTGAGGAACCATGTGTTCGTCTATCTTTAGATTAGACATAATCTTCACCCTAGATACTAGCGCCGCCTCTGCCTGCTTGGGCACCTCCATCACTTCAAGCAATATGCCGTCAACCCTGAACCTAATCTTTACATTATTTTTTCTTGGCTCGATATGTATATCAGAAGTGCCCATCTGAGCGGCGTACTCAAGTATCGTATTTAAAGCTTGCGTTATTGGCGTGTCCTGGGAGAGATTGTTTTTTTGCTGCTCTTGTTGTTTCTCTTTTTCTTCTTCGGCTTCATTTTCGGTGAACTCTTCTATCGAGCCGACTACAGACGAAACGTCCCTGGATACATCAGCTTTGTATTGAGACATGATAGCATTAACGCTCTCAGCGGAGACCATATGCGGTATAATGGGCTGGTTTATTTTCCTAGACAGGTAGTCTACAGCTTGGAGGTTGGTCGGGTCGACCATGCCTATAGCCAGCTTGCCATTAACCCATCCAATCGGCACTACCTGATAATTACGAGCTAGGTCCTTAGGTATAATTTCAAAAAGCTCTTCGTCGACTTTTAAGTTACGCAGGTTAGCATATGGAACATTCTCTGCCTTAGCAACAGTCTTTACAACGCTCTCTCTGTCTAGCAGTTTTCGCTCAGACAGAATGTTGATAATTGACTTGTTGCCCTCAACAGATTCTTGACGCAGCTCTTCGAGCTGTTCGCTAGTTAAGTAACCATCCTCTACTAGCAGTCTTTCAAATGTATTTTGCGATTGACCAACAAGCATCTTTTATAATTTTAGCGTAACCTTTATTTGTATATTCTAACAGAAAGCCCGCTGCTAAAGCTAACTCTCAAGAAATAAAGGTTTAAGCTAGAGAAGCCTATAAAATTACTGCATACAATAGTTTGGCAATACGCCAGGATTTACCGCTTCAAACTCACCAGGGTCGTCCCGCAAAGCATAATCTTTACATATTTCATTAGCACCAACAGCTAGATCAGGTATTAGTGAAGTAGCTGGATCTCCCAGAAATACTCTTGACTCAACTCGCCTGAAGACATCTCCGGCCTGAGCTGTGACATCAACCAATGCCTGTACTCCTAAAACACCCACATTATCACCATTGCCGTCTAGCAACTGCAGGCGCACAGAAGTTGACTCATATAAAGGGGTAAGTGTTACATAATAGTCATCCGTATTATTAAGCCCCGCAAAAGATACACTACAGGCATACTCATCCTCCTCTACACCAGTATCGCAAGTTACCAAGCTTGGGTTATCATCCCCGAGCCCAAAGTTGGCGCTATTGACTGCAAAAGTGTTGCTGCCGCCACTTCCCGGCAGCATATGCTTGATACGAGTAGCTTCTATATTATCCTCTCTGTTGCCAGTATCTTTCATAAGAGTAACTTTCATCCCTGCAGGATAAGAAACTCCTCCTGCTCTCCAGTCAGACGTCTGCTCTAGGCTATCATTAGTTTTTAACGCATACTCGAGTCCATCATTGACCGGCATGTGCCACTCCAAGCTAAAGCTGGCTATATCATTACCCTCTTGTGTCATGAGGGGAAAAGATACCGAATGCCAGGGTCGCATATTATCAATTACGACATCATCCGGCTCCGTATTAATGATCTGGCAAGTTATACGAGTTTCTAGGGCTGAGCCTTCTTCTATTAAATACTCATCGCCAAACGTATCACACTCGTCTGGTCCGGTGCCGAAATAGTCTTCCAGATCTTGATTGGTTATAGGTCCAGTGTGAGTTAGCATAAACTGTGACAGGCCGTCTTTGGCATCTTCTACTCCAGATTCTGCCGCATAAAAAGCTCGGGTCGTTAAATCATCATCGGTAGCTTGTCTTTGTTCAGAAATCATTATACGAATAAAACCGATCACAATAACCATCAATATGATGGTTACAAATATGACCGTAATCATTGACACAGCCCCAACATCTGAAAAGTGATGATTTTGATGCTTATGTTTCATGCCTTGATAATACCACATAGACTATTCATTCCTTAATGTTACCAACGTATCTAAAGAGACAATGTTACAAAATTCACTACCAATAACCCCTGGTGTACAGGCAATATCACGCACCCCTTCGCCTGCATCTTCGTCTACTTCAGCCAGTAGATCATCACTATATGAAGCTGTAGAGACCATCAACTCTAGCTTATACGTCCTATCGGGCACTACTTCAGAAACTTTGAAAAACTGAGGCTGGACATCATCGCCAAACATTGAAAGCCCTGCATTCAGGTCGGGGTCTTCCTCGGCACAGTTGGCGTTGGCATCAAAAATAAACTGACCTTCTATGCCCGCATCAGAATCCGGAGGTGTAAAATTATAGGCCTTACTATCAAAACAAAGTCTTTGGGTTGGCTCCTCAGGGCTGTCGCATTCATCTTGATCTACGCACTCAATCCTGAGCTGGCCGGAGGAGCTTGCTGTTCTAAAATCTCTCTTCACTGTTTCTAAGACCTCACGACCTGCCTCTTGCGTCTGTTTAGTTATTAGCCCCTGAGTATAAGCCCGATTGATCTGAATAAAAACTGTGGCTATAAATAGTAATATAAGGCTAAATATTGTTACCGCTATTAAAAGTTCAATCAATGTAAAGCCCTTATTGTCTGACTCAAGATATTCAATGTTTTTATACAATGATGACATATTAAGATTACTATAAAGCTAAAGCTAAATAGCTGCAAGCAAAATTGTAAGACAATAAAATTGTTATATAAACCACTACTTGATATAGCAGCAAAGCACTAACTATGGCAGTCAAAGTTCAGAGCTACCATGTAGACTCAATTGTAACTGAACCATGACCAGAACTGGCCCCGCTTGAATTCTGTTGGCTAGCACCTTCGTTGTATGACCCTCCACCGCCGGCAGCGTGACTGTTCAGCCATGAATCGTCTAACGACGCTCCGCCGCCGGAATAGCCGCCGCCGCCAAGACGACTCCAGCCTCCCCTAGAGCTGACTTCTCCGCCGCCGCCAAAGCCGCCATCGGCATAATATTCACCTCCCTGTCCGCCATTGATGAAAGAACGCGCACCTCTAGAGCCGCCCCCTGAAAAGCCGGCGCCACCATAAAAACCAACATTATTGCGAGAAACGGAAGAGCAGGTGCCGGATCCGCCGCTACACGCTCCTTGATTACCGCTACCGCTTTGCCCAGAAGTGTTTGTAGTGCCATCTGCATTGGCATACCGAGCTCTATATGACGCACCTCCGCCGCCAGCCACAATTAGAGGCTGATTGTTATTTACTACGAATGATCCACCTCCGCCCGAAGCGTTATTAGTGCCAAAACCAGTATAGCTACCTTCTGGCGAGCCCTGTTGTCCAACAAGAATTTGCAAAGTATCACCGGCGCTTAGCTCAAACTCACCAGACATAGAAGCACCGTATCCTCCAAAATCACCACCTCCCTGTGCACCTTGGGCTTCTATTCTGTATGTACCTGTCTCAGGTACAGTCCACTCCTGTATAGAGCCGGTTGACCCACTGTCAGTAGCAGAAAATGTCTCAAATACATCGTCAGGTTGGTCTGGCGGCTATGGTTGACCTGGTTGACCTGGTTGACCTGGTTCTATCGGGCTCGAACTCGTAGTTTCAGACCCTATATTTAGTCGTAATACAGAAGTTGAGCGATCGGGCATATCGCTACCGATTCTATCCCAGCATGCCCTGACGTGAAAATCGACATAACTAGTTCCGCTCCTTTGGTAGCCCTCTATCCATAAATTATAAAATGACTCGCTTTTTACTTCAGGGACGATGATATCACTGCCAGAAAGATCTTCTAAATTATCAATGTCAATATGGAATGCATCAGTCAAACCAGTATCAGCCGGACAGGCCTCTTCGTCACTGTAATCAGGATGCTGACTTACTGCAAAATTATAGCCTTCACTGTCGCTAACAAGGGAGGTCCAGGCCTCGCCTCGCTGCAATGCTATGCCTCGTAGAGCCTCAGTTTGACTCTCTACCATATTGACTGCCTCTGTACGCTCTATGGACGCCTGGCCTATACGGACAGCCCTGTTACTGAGAGTGTATGCAGCCCCCACCACTATACTCAAAATTACAAGCGCAAACATGACCTCGACAATTGTCTCCCCCCGTCGATCACTCCTTAGCTTTGATAATTTATGAGTTCGATAAAACATTACAGCATACCTTCACATCGACTATCGAAAAATTCCGTAGACACAGTGCCGTCGGAAGCAACACTTACACTGCCATATCGGTCGCCATCACCCTCAAGGCAAAGACCATATGACTCCCCTCCTCCAATAAAAGCCAATTGATTCAACTCAAAACCAGAACCATCGTTAATATTAGCCATCATATATTCGCTGTTAGAGTCGACAGCTCTTACTCTCATTAGATAAAGGTTGTCTGCAGTGCTCATGTTGCCACTTTCATCTACAAAAAAACTGCCGATAAGCTGCGACTCCCAAAGTAGACGATTTTCTTGATTGGTGCCTGGCACAATTTTTGTGCTTTGCTGGTTCAGGCTGTTTAGTATATGGTCTCTTGAGTCTAAGTCATCATCTCTATCGGCAGCTGAGGCTACGGCTTCTATTGTGTATTCGTCTGGATTGTCAGACTCTAGGCTGATTAACGTAGCGTTGGCCACGCAATCGCGGCTTTGCCCTATACCTTCTTGCCCTATACCTGCTTCGATGCTAATTTCCGATCCAACAGACCTACAGCCCAAATCATGACTACGTAAATTCAAACCCACACCCACTGATCCTAGATTTCTCTGCAGCTGCGACTGCATTGTACGCACAGAGTCTATAAACTGCGCTTCAGAGGTCCTACCCGATACTGCGCTAAAACCAACCAGCAAAAGCAATGCCGACATAGCTACAAATATTGTTAGCTCAATTATGGTAAAACCGCTATTTTTCGTGTTGGTCATAAAATGCCATTTTATACTTAAAAATTATAGCATAAGCAGATTGGTTTACAACAGATAAGACCCTGCTAAAAGCAGGGTCTGTATCTATGCTTAAACCATTTTATGTCTAGTTGTTATCTTGACAGAAAGCTACACCGTTTTCTAGTTCTACCATAGCTGCAACCTGTCTAGTTGCGGCTCTATCGAAAGAGCCTTCCGTGCCACTGCATTGAGCATTGTCCCTGTAGTGAATTGTAGCACCGTCTTCAGGTATGCTGTCATTATTCTCTACATCGGAACCTGGCCCGCTTGCGTAGACTACATCGTACCCAAGACCTTCATCATCTGTATCGTCATTTGCAGCGTCAGGGCCGGTTGAAGGGTCTGCAAACTCAGAGTCGCCTGAGAGCAAGTAATTTTGTACAAACGTATCAGTTTCACCCTGACTTTCAGGATACCTTCCATTGTTATTAGAGGCGTATGTCTCGAGAGAGGTCATGAAACGACCTAGGTCGGAAGTCCTTTGTGAGTCTCTTTGGCTTCGCTGCAACTGTGGCACAGCCAAGAATACTACTAGGAATATTAGACCTGCTATTGCTAGCACTAGCACAACCTCGATAATAGTAAATCCTGTCACCTCATTTTTTTGTCTTAACTTCTGGTTAAGACTGCTTAATTTACCTTTCATAATTTTATCAAACCTCCTTATTGGTGCTTACGCTTTAATTATACTGAAAGAATACATAAACTTTTAACCATTTGCAAACTTTATATGGCAATATTCTCACCTACCAAATCATAAACCGGTATCAATATAGCTCCTACCATAGTACCTGCGACTAAGGCTAAAACTACCATCAAGACGGGCTCGATAGTTGTTGATATAGTCTTAATCTCGTCATCTAGCTCTTTCTCGTAATAGTCGGCCGCCTTAGACATCATGCCGTCAATAGATCCTGACTTTTCACCGATATTTATCATTTGAGGCACAAGCGGCAAAAAATAAAGGCTTTCCTCTAAAGATTCTGATAGAGCCTTTCCGCCTTGTACTCTTCTAGAGGCTTTAAGTATGTCTTCCTTGATAAGAACGTTGCCGACAGCGTCTGACGTGATACGCATCATCTCAAGCATCTGCACTCCGCTCTGAAGCAAGGTGGAGCCGGTTCGGCTAAACCGCGCCATATAAAGTTTTTTGAACATTTTCCCAAACAGAGGAACAGACATCTTCAACACATCCATCTGTCTTCGGCCCTTTTCAGTTTCAGTGTATTTCTTTATTCCATAGCCCACACCAGCAAGAGCTATTATTGCTGCCCACCAATAAGAACTAATAAAACTCGATATAGCAAGCAATACAACTGTGACAAAGGGTAGCTCTTGACCCAGGTCATCATATAGCACCTCAATTTGCGGCAATACTGTTGTAAGCATAAATACCACCACCAAAACAATCACCACTAGAACGATAGCCGGATAAACCATTGCGCCACGGATCTTAGATGCCATTTCTGCATTCTTTTCTGTCTGCATAGCTATACGTTGTAAAGTTTCATCTAGAGTACCTGACGTCTCTCCAGATGCTATCAGGCTAGTCACAACTTTATCAAATATATCAGGATGCTGCTCCATTGCTTCCGCTAAAGACATTCCGCCTTCTACTTGGCCGCCTATTTTAGTAAGTGCAGATACAAGATTTTTATTATCAACTTGCTCAGTCACTGTGCGAAGAGACTGAGTAATAGGCAGTCCAGCACTGACAAGGGTTGAAAGTTGACGATAAAAGATGACTTTGTCTTTAGCGGGCACTCTGCCCTTAAATAAACCACCCCCCGAAGTAGCTAGCTCTATGTCTATAGGCATAAGCCCTTGCTCAGATATAACTGATGCTGCTGATTTCTCGGAGTCGGCTTCCACATGCGATTTAATCTGCTTGTTGGTCTTTGGGTCTATGGCTGTATATTTAAAAGTAAGCATAGCTAAATCTATTTAATTGCTAATCCTCATCACCCCTGGTGAATGGGTTGAGTCTGTCAGCTTGCTCTATAGTTATTTCTTCGGTTGGGTCTATGGAAAATTCATGGAATATTAGAGGGTCTGGGTCTGGATATTCTTGGTCGAAACTTTGCACATCTGTAACGGTCTCGGAGCGATCTTCAGGAGTTGAGACTAAGAGACTGGTCAAATAGTATCCAACCCCAAAACTTATCGCTACCACTAATATTAAAGCTGCAATGTCCTTCTGTTTAATCATTAATCAATCGTCCTTTCTGGATAATCCAGGTTTTGCCGTGGCTGAAAATGTGTAGATAAACTCAAGTCTACTCTCAAGGCTTCATCTGCCCCCCTTAACTCCATATCATAAACCTTGAATGGCCTTATTGACTGATCTATTGTGTCGACAAATACTTGTATGTCTTCATAACTACCAGTTACCTCAACCCCAAAAAACATCTCGTATGGCTCTGTAGAGTAAGATGGACCTGGGGCGGTAGCCTCTTCGTCGTTACCTGCAAAACCAGTCAGCTCAACACCACTGGAGTCAGCCAACTTCTGGACAGAAGAGGCGAGGGCAGGAAAGTCATATATGCTCGGTAAAGCATTTAACACAATGGTGTCGTCTGGGTCTTCGTTAGTACCTTCAGCGTCTTCTAGATCAGAAAAGCTTTGCTCCAGATCTTGGTATATCTCTTGATTTTCCTCTAGGGTGTCAAGTGCTTCGCTCTGAGCAGATTGAACCCGAGAATTATAACCCCATAACTCAGCTAAAAAAACTAGAACTACTATAGATACAGATACAACTACCGCCGAAGCTGAGATAGCAATAAATACAGTCTTTTTGAGTTGACTAATACGATCAGCATTGATCGACTGTCTAGCTTTGGACTTCTGCATCAGAACCCTCCTTCCTGATTTTCGGCCTCAAATGTAACGTCTTCGTCTTCTTGAAGAATGTCCTCTAGGCTAGTGTCGCTGACAGTAATTACTACTGCAGCATAGTTACGGCTAAATATCTCCGGATTATATCTAAGCTCTATGCTGAAATTAACCTCCTCAGAAGTAGAGTCAACGCTAAGGTCTGACACAACTTCTCTAAATGCTCGGCCTGTCTCATCAAAATCATCTTCGTCAAGCTCAGATTCAAGCTGTGTCGAAAGCGTCTCAACTCCAGGATCTTCAGCATCGGCTTCAGGGCCAAGATTATACTCAGCTACCTTCAGAATATCGACCAGCGCATTAAAGTCGCGGACTGAGCGCGCCTCGCCAGATATCTCTATAATTTCATTATCAAAATCGATTTCAGTAGAGTTAAGATTTACTGTTTCTGGCACCACCGCTGATAGATAGCGAAAGAATCTAGTGGCTTTAGGCTTTTCTGAGTGTATTTGCGGAAGCGCCTGTAGCTGATTTTGCACAGTCAGAACATTGATGATGCTGTCTTCATTTTCGAGCTCCTGGCTTAGCTCTTCTATTTGGTTGCGAGTACTATCGACCACAAACCACTGTATACCGAGAGCTGAGCCGAATATTACCAACACTCCAATAAAGAATCCGGCAACCGAGACACTCCAAAATACTAGACGATCTCGAGTGCGTTTAGCCTTGACAAATTCTTGCTTACTATCAGGAAGGAGGTTTAGCGTAATCATACTACTCATCCTCCAGTCTTAGACCTATACCTACTGCGACTGCATATTCGGCAGATAAAGACATCAGATCATTATGCAGATCAGAAGAATAAAGAGTATTTTGCCAGGGGTTGCCTATCTCTACATTTATTCCAGTTTCATTAGCTATGTAAAGCGGTAAATTGGGCAAATAGGACGATCTGCCTGAAGTTATAATGCGCTGTATGGGATTTTGAGTGTATCTATCACCAAAAAACTTTATCGATCTTTGGATTTCAGACACTAAGCTATCAGCTGTGCCCTTGAGCGCGTTATAGACCCTGCCTTCTACCTTGTCTGTAGTCATGCCAAACTTAAATACAAATTCTCGAGCCTGATCCTCTTCTAGATTAAGATTTTGCGCTACAGTCTTTATAAAAGTTTGCCCACCTATAGGTACTGAACGTATCACACGCGGCACATTGCCGATTGTAGCCACAAGATCGGTAGCTTGATGACCTATATCAACTATGAAGCAAGGATCAGAGCTGTCTTTGCTCACTAAAGATCGAGCCAAGCCAAGAGGGTCGGGCTCAAAAGCTACCACATCAAAGCCAGCGCTCTCGAGTAAATCTAGCCTCTTCTCGGCAAACTCGTGGTTTATAGTAGTAATCAACACCTCTACATCATCTTGATTCTTTGGTGATGGACCCAGTACAGACCAGTCATATTTGACTTCATCTGCTGGCATAGGTATATAGTCGTCCAGTTGATAAGATATTGTCTTGCTTAACTCTTTCTGGCCTAGACTTGGAAAGTCAGCTACAGCCGAAAATATACGATGTGATGCAAACCCGGCCACTACCTGTTTCTCGTTGATATTAGCAGCCTTGACA
>CAYQCN010000008.1:0-10028 GCA_964415975.1 uncultured Candidatus Saccharibacteria bacterium
AGCCCGATTACGGTCAACAATACAACCGCAACCATCAAAACCCAGTCAAACTTCTTTTCCATATCAATCAGTATATGCTTTGTGTTTATCTATGGCTAGCTCTGTTCACAAAGATTCTGCACAAATTAAGCGGACAGTCAAAAGGACGGTCAATTTTTGTCATTCTTGCTTATACTAACCCTTAACTCTTTACCGGACACATCTACCTTTTCTTCGGCATCGCCCGTAGTCGCTAACTCAGTAGCTAGAGTCTCTTGCTTGATGGCAGAAGCATGCTCTTCTATAGCCTGTGATAGGTCGTCGCTATCGGTGACTAGCTTTAGACTGATCCGGTCATCCACTTGGAATTGAGCCTTTTTACGATGTTGCTGCACATGGCGTATGACTTCTCGAGCCATACCCTCTCTATGTAGCTGTGGTGTTATGTCTGTATCTATCTCAACTGTGAACTCTTGGCTGGATATATCTAGCTTATAGGCCTTAACATTGAGCTCTTCGTGCAGAATATCGGCATAGAACTGCCCTCCATCCTCATCTTCTTCTAAAAACCCTAATTCACTGCCTTTGACATATATACTGCCAAGTGGTTGCCTGACCTTTATCCCTGCCCTAGATCGCTGGGCCAGACCTTCACTTATTACTTCTCTCAGCATGCGCATACGGTCTAGTATTTGCTGGTCGATGGCTCCAACCTCAGGCCAGTCCTGCAAGTGAATCGACTCTTTATTTGTTAATTTGTGAAAAAGCTCTTCTGCTAGAAATGGCGTGAAAGGAGCCAGTATGTATGACATTTGCACCAAAGAGTAATGCAGTGTCGTATAGGCGGCTTGTTTATCGCTGTCATCGTCACTTCTCCAGAATCTTTTCCTGCTACGACGAACATACCAATTGCTAAGGTCCGATATAAGCTCAAGAATTGGCTTGGAAGCACGAGGTATGTCATACTTATGCATCTGTTCATCGACATACTTTAGGGTTTCGTGAACTCTGCTAACAGCCCAGATGTCTAGCGGGTTATCAAGCCAGACAGTAGGGTCCTCAAGACCTCCACCCCATTCCCAGCCATCGACTTCGGCATACATGGTAAAGAAATCATACATATTCCAGGCCATATTAAGCTTACGGTGAACATCGCCAACATCTTTATCAACAAGAGCGAAATTCTCGCCGTTTGCTAGCGGGCTTGATAACATCAAAAATCTAAAGGCATCGGCTGAATATGTATCCATCAACTCTACTGGATCGGTATAATTGCCTAGTTTTTTGCTTAATTTTTTCCCGTCCGCTCCATTTATGTGGCCGGTAGAGATTAAGTTTTTATATGGCGACTCGCCAAAAAGGCCGACATTGACTGCATTCAGGGAATAGAACCAACCCCTCGTTTGATCGATTGCTTCTGTGATGAAATCAGCCGGAAAGCTTGATTCAAACTTTTCTTTATTCTCAAATGGATAATGAAACTGAGCAAATGGCATAGATCCACTTTCAAACCAGCAGTCCAGCACTTTACCGATATGCCGATACTTGACCCCATCTAGCTCAAACTCTATGTCCATAACATTAGGTAGGTGATAATCATCCAGCCTTAGGCCGGTAAGCTCTTCAAACTCGTCATACGAGCCAATCACCTTTACGCTCTCTTCCCCGTCGCCATCCTTGCCAGTCCAGACTGGAATAGGTGTCGCCCAATATCTATCTCGACTTAGATTCCAGTCTGGCGCAGTCTCTAGAATGTGGCGAAAACGGCCTGTTTTTAAATGGCCAGGAACCCATGTTGTACTCTCATTGGCCTTAAGCATTTCATCTTTTTGAGATTGTATATCTAGAAACCAGCTCGGATGGGCACGATACATCAACTTAGTTCCGCAACGATGGCAGTGAGGATACTCATGCTCAATGTAATCAATCTTCAAAGCTAAACCTTCTTGCATTAAGGTCTTAGCAATCTCTTTGTTAACCTCCCATATGTTTCGCCCCTGCCATCTTCCTTCGGTATAATTACCATTCTCATCCACCATCGACACCATGGGTACGCCCTCTCTCTGACAAAGCTCGTAGTCTTCTTCTCCATAGGCAGGCGCTTCATGAACAATGCCGCTGCCACTTTCAGTAGTAACAAAATCGGCCTCTAGCACTCGATGAGCCTGCTCCCCGCGGTACTCAAATAATGGCTCATAGCTCTTGCCCACCAAATCTCGGCCGCTGATATTTTTTATGATTTTATAGTCTAGCGGCTGATGCTTCTCATCGGTCATGACACGCTCCACAACCTCACTGGCTATATAAAAACGTTTTTCATTATATTCAACTAGTGAATATTCAAGCTGACTATTAACAGCAATCGCCACATTTGCCGGCAATGTCCATGGAGTGGTTGTCCAGGCCAAGAGATACTCGTCTACATCTTCTAGCTTAAAATAAACATAAACACTCGGATCGGTAACCATCTGATAACTATTCTCCATAGCCACTTCCGACTTACTAATTGGTGTAGCGTCTTTTGTGCAGTAGACCAAGATCTTTTCACTTTCATAAATCTTGTCGGCCTCATAAAGCTCTTTAAATGCCCACCATACCGACTCCATAAACTCGTTATCCATAGTTTGATAGGCGCCCTTAAATTCAACCCAACGGCCAATACGGGCGATCGTATCCTCCCATTCGGTTCCGGTCTTAACCATTGCTGCGCGACAAGAATTAACATACTCGCTGACACTTATTTTTGTGCCAATTTCTTGCTTGCTATCAACACCAAGCTGCTTCTCTACAAACACCTCGGCCGGCAGTCCATGGCAATCCCACCCCCAGCGACGCTCTACACGATGACCTTGCATGGTCCAAAAGCGGGCTACTGCATCTTTTAGGGCCGATACTAGCAAATGTCCATGGTGTGGTGCTCCGGTCAGAAACGGTGGACCATCATAAAACACCCAGTTCTTCTCTTTTGGTCGCTGCTCCACCGACTTCTCAAAAGTCTGATTTTCTTGCCAATAGCGTATTAAGTCTTTCTCATACTCTTGAGGTTGCCTCCTGGTGCCTGATTGATATTTCATAACTATCTCCCTATTGCTTAGATATAAAAACAATAAGCTCCTACATTTTTGGCCGGAGCCTTTATGTTAAATAAAGACGGTACCATCCGGCTCATGCAGCGAGCTTAATTGTCATAAGTGATCTAACGCGTCACTGAACGTCGGGGTCTAATCCTGAGTCAAATCAGTTTCTTCCCGCTACCCAGTGCTCGGCAATAGCCTAGCCTCTTGCAGTTGATAGCTGCTCGTTGGGTCTCTTCGAAATTTTTAATGTTCAATATCTAGTATAGTCACAACTATAGATAACTGCAATTGCTCTAAATACTGCTTCGAGCATAAAACTCCACATCAGCTATAGTCGGTATTATACCCTCCCACATTTTTAATAGCTGCCCATCATCTCGAGTAGCCAAAACCGTGGGATACTGCATGATGCCGTAAGTTTGCATCTTGGCCGCTCCATCACGCGTGTCGGCATCTACCAGTTCGATCGATAAATTGCGGCGCTGCAGATGACGCTCGAACTCCTCTACGCTGCGTGCATGTTCGCTACGGGGGCGGTAAATAACATAAAGCATAACTAACAATATAGTATATGGTATGTAGAGCTCTGTATATAGGGCTTTGCGCGCTAGAGGTTAGGTGTTAGTAGTTAGTTGTAAAGTTTGTAAGGTTATAAAGTTTAAAACTTTGTAAACTGAGTCTAGCTTTCAATACAGTTCTTTACAAACTTGATAACTTTCAACTTTATAACTATATAAGGACTTAACTCCCGTCATTTCCCTATATACCACATACTACCCCCCTATATACTGTCTAACTACAGCCAGTGGTTGTACCACATGCCATACAGACGTGGCAGCTGCCCGAACGAACTGTAGCATTGCCACAGTTGTGACATAGCGGTGCATCCTGGACAACTTCTTTAGCAAACGATTGCACCCTAACTTTATCAGAATTTGCTTCGCTAGACTGGCTAGATTCAGTTTTTTCTGACTCAGTCGCGGTCCATGATGCGGCAGGCTGGGATGGCTCCTGGTCTACCGGTAAACTAACCTGCTGAGCGACGTCTTCGTCTTCAGTTGTAAGACCCAATTCAAGCAAATCTTCATGAGGCAAGTATTCTAATGCCAGCCTACGAAATATGTAGTCTACTACTGAGGAAGCCATCGGTATGTCTCCGTCATCCGTAATACCGCTCGGTGCAAAGCTCATACTTCGATACTTGCGAACATAGAACTTAAGTGGCACACCATACTGCAAGCCGTTACTTATCGAGATAGCAAAAGCATCCATGAGACCACCCAAAGTTGAACCCTGCTTTGCCATATTAATGAACAATTCTGCCGGCTTGCCGTCCTCATACTCACCTACCGTCAAGAAGCCGTGACTGCCGCCAACACTGAACTCAAAGGTTTTAGCAGAGCGTTGCTTGGGTAGCTCCCTGCGCATAGGCGCTTTGACTACGAAGCCACTATCATCTTTAGCGTCCGAATTTGCCTGCTCTTCGCCCTTTGTCTCTTCTTGGCTCTTAGGCTGCACCTCATCAAGTCTATCTTCACTATCTTCAGCCTGGCCCGACTTTTTGTCCTCTTTCTTCGCCATAGATAGAGGCTGACCAACTTTACAGTTATCACGATATATAGCAACCGCTTTTAGCCCAAGCTTCCAAGACTCATAGTAAAGGTCGGCTACATCCTCTACAGATACATCTTCAGGCATGTTGACTGTTTTTGATATGGCCCCCGATATAAATGGCTGAGCCGCACCCATCATGCGAATGTGACCCTTGTAATGAATGGCGTTGTCGCCCATTGCACAAGAAAAAACAGGCAAATGATCGGTCTTGAGTCTCGGAGCGCCTATGATGGTTTTATTCTCGTCTATGTAGTCGACTATAGCTTCTATATCTTCTGGGCTATAACCTAGATTTTTCAAAGCACGCGGAACAGTATGGTTAACTATGTTCATAGTCCCGCCGCCGACTAGCTTCTTCATTTTAACCAAACCTAAATCTGGCTCTATACCAGTTGTATCACAGTCCATCATGAAGCTAATCGTGCCGGTTGGCGCCAATACAGTCGCTTGAGAGTTTCTCACTCCGTGCTGCCTGCAACCTTCTACGACCTGGTCCCATACCTGCTGGGCGGCACTTAGCACATCTTCAGGCACCAAGGTCGGGTTGATAGTACCAACTTCATTTCGATGTCGCTCTAAGACTTGCATCATCGGCTCCTGGTTCACTTCATAGCCAGCAAAAGGACCCATGCGTCTTGCTATCTTAGTACTAGTAGCATAAGCTTGACCGGTCATTATAGCCGTCAAAGCTCCAGCCCAGGCCCGACCCTCATCGGAATCATACGGCAGGCCTAGCGCCATCAGTAAAGCGCCAAGGTTGCTATAACCGAGTCCAAGTTGACGAAAATCACGAGCATTACGATCTATCCTGTCGGTAGGATAGGCAGAGTAACCCACTAAAATCTCTTGCGCTGCAATCATGATCTCGGCAGCTTGCTGATACCCAGCCAAGTCAAGTGTGTCGTCCTCTTTCAAGAATTTGAGCAAATTAATCGAAGCTAGATTGCAGGCTGAGTTGTCTAAGTGCATATACTCACTGCACGGATTGGATGCATTGATACGGTCTGTATTTGATGCAGTGTGCCAACTATTGATAGTGGTATCAAACTGAAGCCCTGGATCAGCACACTCCCAGGCAGCCTGAGATATCTGCCTCCACAGCTCTCGGGCTGGCACTGTCTTGACGGTTTCACCGGTAGTTACCGTCTTAAGCTGCCAATCTTCATCTTTTTCTACAGCCTGCATAAACTCATCTGTTACGCGTACTGAGTTGTTGGCGTTCTGATATTGGACCGAAACCATGTCTCTGCCATCGAGACTCATGTCGTAACCGCCTTCGCGGAGATATTTTATTTTGTCTTCTTCTCTAGCTTTAGTTTCTATAAACTCTTCTACATCGGGGTGGTCCACATTCATAACCACCATCTTGGCTGCACGTCTAGTTTTACCGCCAGATTTGATCGTCCCAGCCACCGAGTCAGCGCCACGCATAAAGCTAACCGGGCCAGACGACTTGCCTCCACTAGAGCTTAAGCTCTCAAAGCTCGAACGTAATTTAGATATGTTTAGACCGGAACCTGATCCACCCTTGAATATCATGCCTTCTTCTCGGTACCATTCCAAAATATCTTCCATCGTGTCATCTACAGATAGAATGAAGCAGGCGCTAGCTTGTTGCGACCGGTCTTTGACGCCAATATTAAACCAAACTGGCGAATTGAAGGATGCTTTCTGATTGACTAGTATATGTTTGAGTTCGTGATTAAATACTTCAGCCTCATCACTACTGACAAAATAACCCTCTCGTTCACCGTGCTCAGTTATTGTGTCTGCCACTCTATCGATAAGGTGCTTCAATGAGCTTTCTCGGCCCGCAGCGCCCGGAGTGCCTGAGAAATATTTTTGGGCCACAATGTTGGCTGCATTTACTGACCAGCTCTTAGGGAATTCAACATCTTTTTGCTCAAAAGCAACGCTGCCGTCCATGAAGTTTTCGATCTTGGCATCTCGCCGCTCCCAGGCAATATCGTCGTAGGGATGCCTCCCTTTAGTTGTAAAATGTCGCTTGATGTCCAAGCCTGTGCGAATAGAGTCCATACTATACTCCTTTTTTTATTTTGTTTATAACTCCTCACCTTGTCCGCCTCTCCAAAAAGCAGACCAGTCAAAGAGTTTAGTTTTTCGACTTAACCTCCGACTTCACACGTCGCAGCTCCTCCTCAAAACTTTCTATGTCACCAAAACTGCGGTACACGCTAGCGAAGCGTATATATGCCACTTCGTCCAGATGCATCAACCTCTCCATAACCATCTCGCCAACTCTATATGACGCTATTTCAGTCTCTCCTAGCTCATGGATGCTGCGCTCCACATCATCTACTAGCTCTTCTAGCTGCTGCGGGTTAACTGGACACTTCTGGATAGCTTTATTGAGCCCGCTTAGTAGCTTGGCTCTGTCGAATAGCTCTTGTGTGCCGTTCTTTTTGCTAACCATTAAATAAGGTACTTCCATCCTCTCGTATGTAGTAAATCTATGCCCGCAATCTAGGCACTGCCTGCGCCTTCTAACCGAGCTGCCTTCACCAATATCTCGCGACTCAACCACCTTAGACTCTGAATGCGAACATTTAATACATTTCATTTAATTCCTACATTGTCCTATATTTAGCGCTTATGTAGATAATTGTAGCACTATAGATAGTGTTGATGTCAAATATTGATTTCAGATGTAAGCACAAAAATATGTTTTTTTAATATAAATTCTAAAGACTAACTTATGCTATTTTTTCTTTTTTCGATTGCGTACAAATGCGGGCACATCAAGATCTTCATCATCATCAGAGAACGACCAGGCCTCTTCACTGCTAGCGTTGCTTTCATCGCTATCGCTACTTTCATCAAGTTCTATAGAATCACTGTCAATATAGTCATCTTTGGTTAACTCGCCGCTGTTTGGCTTGTTGAAATATGCCAACCCGCTAGCTGGCTGTATATCACTTGGCAAAGGCTCAAATCCTGTAGCTATAACTGTAATGTGTATATCATCTTCAAGCGACTCATCCATTGTGGCGCCAAAAATAATATTGGCGTCTGGATCGACTGCGGCTGTGATTGTTTCAGCAGCTTCGTTTATCTCGTGCATGCCAATATTGCTACCACCAGTCACATTGAACAATACGCCACGCGCACCATCAATTGACACCTCTAGCAAAGGAGATTCGATAGCTTCTTTAGCTGCCACAACTGCCCTGTCTTCACCGCTGGCAGATCCTATACCCATCAAGGCCGATCCAGCATCTTTCATAATCGCTTTCACGTCGGCAAAGTCAAGATTGATCAGACCATGTACTGTAATTAAGTTTGATATGCCTTGTACTCCCTGACGAAGAACATCATCAACTACTGTGAAGGCTTCGAGTAGCGGCGTTTTGCGATCAATTGTCTGTAACAGTCTATCGTTAGGTATAGTTATCAAAGTGTCTACATGTTTCCTGAAACGCTCTATAGCACCATCGGCATTGGCCCGACGTCTCTCGCCCTCAAAAGCAAACGGCCTAGTGGCAAAACCGACCGTTAAAATATCCATATTACGTGCGGTCTCAGCCAATACAGCGCCGGCACCTCCACCTGTGCCGCCACCTGCACACATCATAATAAAAACCATGTCAGCCCCATGAAGGGTCTCTTTGATTTCATCTATAGACTCTTCTGCGGCTTTTTGGCCAACACTAGGATCAGCACCGGCACCCAGCCCCCGAGTAGTGTCTTTGCCTATGTGTAGTTTGGTTGCGGCCTTGGAGTTGTCTAGGGCCTGAGCGTCAGTATTAACTGCCACAAACTCTACATTATCTACGCCTGCCTCTATCATTCTATTTATAGCAGAGCCACCACCACCCCCCACTCCTAAAACTTTAATTCGAGCAAATGTCTCAACACTAGGAACTACTTCTGGCATAAACTTAAATCTCCTTTTCTGATGAGTAGTATAACGGACTTATGCCTACAAGCAAAGAAATTGTTCGTTAAAATATATATAATTACAATTTGTGTTCATCTGACTAAACTTAGTTCATAAAGCTAGACTAGTGTACAAATTATTTACCCTCGAAACCGATTTACTATACTAGACAGGAAATTCCGAAAGTCTGACAGTACGGCAAACATACTGCCACTGCCACTTTTGCGGCTATCGCTATATAAATCTTCTAGCATCAAACCGACCGCAACTGAATATTCCGGATCTTGAATTTTGTCGACAATTCCAGAAAAACCGTGTGACGACTTAATATGTGCAGGCAAGCGCAACTCTTGTTTTGCAAGCTCCGCTACACCGAGCTGTTTGGATCCGCCCCCACAAAGCAAAGCGCCTCCAGGTAGCATGCCTAATCGCTTTACTTTATCGATTTCTGCGTTGACAAGCATAAATATCTCTTCCAATCTAGCTCTAGCAATATCATCTACTTCCTGGCTGGTTACATTCATAGTGTCGCCACTCACTTCTTCTACAGTAAAGCCCTGGTTTTTTCGGCTAGCTTTTGGGTCGACATCAACGTGCTGCTTCTTGACCTGTTCTGCAGTCTCTACTTCTGTGCGCAAACCGATAGCTATATCATTCGTAACGTGTGACGACCCCACAGGCAAAACTGCAGCATGCATTGGTTCCCCTTCTTCATAAATAGCTACACCTGTAGTGTGGGCACCTATATCTATCACTACACACCCTATCTCCTTGTCCTGCTTGCTAGCTACGGCTCTACCGGCCGCCAATGGAGCTGCAATAGGTGCATTCACTCTTATTCCAGACTGATTAACACTCCTGGTAGTATTTTTGATAAACGGAGTAGAAGCGGTGACCAAACATGTGTCTACCTCTAAACGCGTGCCACTCATACCGACAGGATCTTTCACATGTTCTTGGCCGTCTACTATATAACTTCTCGGAAAAATTTGAATAACCTCTCTGTTTGGGGGCAGCTGCATAACAGTGGCAGCTTCTTCTACTCGGTCTAAATCATCATCGTCAATCTCACGATTGCTACTCCCAACTGCAACTATGCCGCGAGATGAGGCTGTAGATATATGGGTGCCATTCACACTGACAACGGCTCCATCAAAAGTTATACCCGAGATTCTTTCGGCATCATCAATAGCCGCAGTTATGGCGCTAATGGTCTCTTCTATGTCTACTACTCCACCCTTTCGCACGCCGTTAGAAGCCACCTTTCCGACTCCAACAATACTAGGTGCAGGGGCCTCCTCTTCGTGCAGACCTACAACACATCTTATGGCCGTAGACCCAACATCAATTCCTACTGCGACCGGTAAATTTTGTGTTTGTGACATAAATTAGTCATTATTATACGTTTTATAGTCAAATTAGTACAGGTTATGGTTAGATTTGGGGGGCTAGGGTTGCAG
>CAYQCN010000008.1:10128-26667 GCA_964415975.1 uncultured Candidatus Saccharibacteria bacterium
CTACGCCCCTTCCACCCTCGCTAAATATACTCACTAAGGTTCAGTAAGTACTTCGTAGCCATCATCTGTCACCAACACCGTATGCTCAAAATGGGCGCTGAGAGAGCGATCGCGCGTAGTTATAGTCCAGCCATCGTCTTCCGTATACACTTCCTTGCCGCCCAAAGTGGCCATAGGCTCAATAGCAATAGTCATACCAGACTTAAGAGCCGGACCGGCTCCAGTCACTCCAAAATTAGGCACCTCAGGCTCTTCGTGTACTTGGTGCCCTACACCATGCCCCACTAAACTCTCTATGACACCTAAATCATCACGCAATAAACGCCTCTGAATTGCATTGCTAATATCCCCTATGCGCGCACCAGATTTCACCTGTTCAATGCCTGCATACAAGGCTTGCTGTGTCGCTTCTAGCAAGCGTCTAGTACGAGCAGGCACACTCGATTCACCCGCGATCACAGTGAAAGCGCTATCAGTTATCATGCCTTCATACCCCACACACAAATCTAAACTTACAAGATCACCGTCCCTTAAAGTTAACTTGCCAGGTATACCATGTACTACTTGATCATTTACAGAAATGCACACTACATCAGGAAAGCCTTCATAGCCAAGCAGAACAGGCTTGCCGCTACGTTTCTCAATTTCAGATCTTACTAAGTCTGATATTTCTGTAGTTTGTACTCCTGGATTAATAGCTGGCTTTACAGCTTCAAATACCTCTGCCAGTATGGCTCCGCTAACCCTTATTGCGTCAATCTCCTTACCAGTTTTAGGTATCATAGCCCAAGCACCTTTTGCATTCTATCGGCTACAGCCTCTACGTTCCCACTGCCATCTACCCTTGACAAGATACCCATATCGTCACACCTATCGACTGCGGGCTGCGTGTGCTGATAGTATTCCTCCCACCTGTATTCCCAAGCAGAGCGTTTATCGTCTACTCGTCCCCTGCCAGAGACTCGGCCCCACGATTCTTCTTCGTTAACAAAAAGCAAGACAACTAAATAGCTATCTATCTGCCTCTCTTGGGCTATAGCAGCAAATGCCTCTATCTGGTCAAGCCGCCTAGGAAACCCGTCAACCAAAACCGGACCATCTTCTTTCTTTATCTCATCTACAACTAAGCTTACAACTTCTTCTTTAGGCAGCAGCACTCCAGAGTCAATCTTGGACTTTATATGTGGCGAAGTAGTAGTTCTTAATATCTGACCCACTGAAAAAACATGCCACCCGTAGCGCTCAGACACAATAGATGACTGGGTGCCCTTGCCTGCTCCTGGAGGGCCGGTCAACAAAACAATAGTTTGATTTTTAGACATCGAATTTAGCGTACCACAGTCACTGTCGTAACAACAAAAATAAACTAATTATCTAACCAACCGAAATCTCTATATGACAAACCTAGCTTACCCATTATCTCAGCTTGATGCCGATCCATCACTTTCTGGCCATTTCTGTCTTGATGATCAAAACCAAAAGCATGCAAAGCGCCATGCATTATCAGCAAAACAAATTCAGCCTCATCGCTTGTACCGGCTATATCGGCCTGTTTTTTTACATGTTCTTTGCTTATTACTATATCGGCCAACGGGGTCTCTGGCCCTGTGCTGCCTGAATCTTGCGACTCAACATAAGGGAAGCTTAATACATCTGTTGAATTGTCAATTCCGGCATAATCTCGATTTAGCTGCTTTATATAGTCAGCAGACACCGCCCTAACCGATACCACGCCACCTAATGGGCTAATCTTGGACAAGTAAAGTTCTAGCTTAGATATAATCTCCCGAGGCAAGTCTATGCCTGAAACGACAAGCGATATCACGACAGCTGAGAGCGTACTTCGCCAGCTACCCGGCCACCATCGACTCTGCCGGCAACTTTGGGTTGCACGATCTTCATAACACTACCTATATCAGCTGGTTTGATCGACCCTGTTTCAGATATAGCTTCAGCAACTATCTGCCTCAACTCTTCTTCTGATAAGTCTTCAGGCAGATAGCGCTCAATAATCTCTAATTCATGTCTTTCGGCTTGAGCCTGCTCTTCTCTGCCTCCAGCCTCATAGCTATCGATCGACTCGCGTCTCTGCTTGGCCTCTTTGCGTACCACCTGCACCTCTTCCGACTCTTCCAGCGAATCGCCCTTGCTTATCTGTGCATTGTGCAAAGCGCTTTTCAGCATACGCAAAGTAGTAGCTGCACTTCTGTCTCCTGACCGAAGCGCCTCAACTATGTCGGAATCAAGCTTTTGCTGCATAATTATATTTACTAAAGACTTTAGCGGCCTAGGTACATTTTGCGGATTTTATCTTCTTTGCGTTGCTTCTTGGTAATAGCAGATTGACGACGCTGGTCTTTGGACAGCGGCTTCTCATAGTACTGCTTGCGCCTAGCAACTGCAATAGATCCAGACTGCTGCACTTTTCGGTTGAAACGCCTCAATAGGCTTTCCAGGCCTTCTCTTTCGTCTTTTCTTGTTACCTGTGTCATACGAATAGTTATTATACTAGCTACGAACCTTCTGTGCAAACTACTTCCACTCAGCCTCAATCAACCGTTCATCCTCAGCCTGTAGGGAGGCGCAGCCTTGCATATGTATAGTTATACCAAGACTTCTCGTAATAAACCCTACGACTGGCTGGCCCGGCCTAGGATTGCAGCACCTACCTATCTTGTATTGCAAGCCGCTCACCCCGCCAATAATCACCAATGAACCCGAAGAGCTGTCATCTACCTGATATTTGCTTAGACTTTCATCTTTAGGTGTCGGATTTTGCGATTTAATGTATTGCCGTATACTTTCAAGGTTAACGACATTTTCACCAATTGCTCTATATAACTTTTCACGACTGTCAAACTTGAAACTAGCGGCAATGTCATCAATATCTAGCCCCTCTCGCCCATCCCAAATATCAAATAACATTCCCTTGCCTAAATCTGTGTATCGCTCAGATTCTAACTCTTTTAACCATGATTTTATGCGACTGCGCGCTTTTCGTGTAGCTACCACGCCAAGCCAGTCACGTTTTGGGTGCGGTTGCTGAGACGTATCAATTTCGACTAAGTCACCACTACTCAGCTTGGTGTTAAGCTTGACGATTGAGCCGTCTATCTTAGCTCCTTTTGCACATAACCCAACCTGGGTATGCACTGCAAAAGCAAAATCTATAGGAGTAGATCCACCAGCAAGAGCATACACATCTCCAGACGGAGAAAATACATATACAGCCTGAGACTCTGAATTCTCCAACATCCCATCTATTGCCTGGCCGCGTTTGTACTGCTTGCTTTCTTTTTGCTGGTCGTAATGCCAGTGAGCTGCTTCACCGCTTTCAGCCTGATCATGCATAGCTTTGGTTCTAATTTGAACTTCTATAGTTTTATGGCCGCGGCAAACCGTTGTGTGCAAAGACCTGTAGCCATTAGGTTTTGGCTGCTCGATGTAGTCTTTGAACCTTTCTAGCACTGGTTCAAAAGATTCATGAATAATATCCAAAACTCTATAACAGGTCGCTATATCTGCCACCACTACACGTATCGCTAGTAGATCGTGTATGTCACCGATAGTCCCTGTCTTGTGAAGTTTTTTATATAAACTGTATGGCTGCTTGGTACGACCATCTACCGTAAAATCTTCCACCTTATTAGCTTTTAAGGTTTGTTTAAGATTATCGCAAAGCTTAGCAACCGACTGCTTACGATCTGCTTTATGTTGCTGAAGTAGCTTCTTAGCTAGCTTGTACTCATTAGGCTTAGCTATGGCAAAACTAAGATTCTCGATCTCATGCTTGAGTTGCTGTCGATTGAGGCGACTAGCTACAGGGGCTAGTACCGACAACCCAATTCTTGCCAATCTCTCGTCGCCATCGTTATCTAGCCTATCTCTAACTTTTTCTAAGTACGGCACTAGCTCTGTGCTGTCCAAGGTTAATAACAGTGACTGCATCTCTAGATATGTACTAGATTCTACATTATAACGATACTCCCAAAGCTCTGGCGTGCTCATTCTATGGCCTTTAGCTTTAGCTGCACGTTAGAGCGGCCCATGTAGTGGTTCATCTCGATGTCAAACCAGACATCGACTTCTTGACTCAAGCCATCAAGCTGATGACCCATACCAAAACCGATGGCATCAAGCTTGCGCCGACCATCACCTATCTCGGCCTTCAGATGCGCACCACCATCGCCAACGGTTTTTACCTGCTTCAAAACAGCATTTCTCTTATAAAGTATCGGTCTAGGGTTGCCCATGCCAAATGGAGCTAGCCCCTCCAGCTCAAGACATTCAGATTCATTCAACACAGAAAAATCATCCAGCTCTAAGTCTGGCTTTGGATTTTCTCTTAAATCACCATAACCCTGCTCATAATAATAGGCATTCAACCTGTCGCGAAACTCTGATATTTGATCGGAGCTTAGCTGGCAACCGGCCGCCACATGGTGGCCGCCATACTTATCAAGCAAATCATCTGCAGCTCTCAATGCCTCAACCATGCTAAAGCCACCCAGAGATCTAGCCGAGCCCTTTGCTCTACCATCTATCTCTTGCATCACAATAGTCGGCTTATGAAACCGTTCCAAAATTTTGGCCGCCACAATGCCAACAATCCCATGACTCCACTCAGGGTGCGACAAAACTAGTACTGGACTGTTTTGCTGCTCTCTAGCCTGAAGCAAAGCCATCTCATAAATCTCGTTTTGCTGACGACGGCGTTCGGTGTTTAGTTCATCTAGATAACTAGCAAGGGTGAGGGCTTGGTTTTTGTTAGTAGCAATAAACAAATCTAGCGCTTTTTGCGCATGCTCTAGTCTGCCGGCTGCATTGAGTCTAGGGCCAAGTACAAAACCAAAATGATGGGCATCGATGCCATCAAGCTCTAGTCCTGATACATGCGCCAACTGGGCCAGGCCAACTCGTCGAGTACGCCTAAACACTTGCAAACCATAAAATACCAAAATACGATTCTCATCGGTTAGAGATACAACATCGCACACAGTGCCCAAAGCTACCAAATCAAGCAGCCACTTTTCCTGGCCTGCCGGCAAACGCTTACCGACATCTGTTTCTTTGCTGAGCGCAACTGTCTGCAGACCCTGAATAAGCTTAAATGCCACACCTACACCGGCTAAATCTGCGAACGGATAGTGACTGTCTTGGCGCTTAGGGTTAATTATGGCAAAAGCTGACGGCAACTTGGCCATAGGTTCGTGGTGGTCTGTGACGATTACGTCTAAGCCTGCGCTGCTAGCCCACTCAAGCGGTTCAAAAGACACACTGCCACAATCGACCGTTATAACCAGACCTACCCCCTGTTTTTTTAGGGTCTTAAGGGCCTGGGTGTTAATACCATACCCTTCTTCGAAACGGTCTGGTATATAAGACTTTACATCAGCACCCATAGCTGAGAGACCGTCGATCAACAACGCGGTCGCGCTCAATCCATCAATATCATAATCACCATAGATCGCCATCTTCTCGCCGCTTTCTATCCCTGACAATATACGTTCTGCCGCCTTGTCCATATCTGCCAGCATCAAAGGGTCGTGCAGACCTTCATAGTCGGGACTTAAGAATGCTTCCCGTTCGGCCTCAGTAGCATAGCCCCTGTTTATTAATATTTTCTCTACTAAATTGGACATATAAATAAATTCTAAATTAAAACTCAAAATTGCTGCGAGATTAACTATTTACAATCGCGACTTTGATTCGATTGCCTTATTTGTGGTGTTGGCTCTTTAACACCATATTTTGCAATTCCTTGAACAGCGGAAAATCTTGATTGGCACTATATATTTTTGTATTTGCTCGCTTACGAGACTTTAAAAAACCTACCTGTTCTAACTTGCGCAACTCTCTTTGTATGTTGCCCGGATCTTCCTTTATAAGCTTTGACATGCCTCTAATGTGAGTCTGGTAATCAGGATACTTAGAAAATAAGATTATAATCTTTCTTCGAGTCTTTGAAGTGATAAATACGTCTAGCATAAACGATCTCCTCTTGGTTGTTATTTCAACAACACAGCTACGCTAAAGTTTAGACAAAATAATAGGGATTGTAAACAGCTTAAAAACTATTCTTGGACTTCCGCTAGATCGCCTTTTCGCTCAAACCACGTCACTAGCAAAGGCGAAGCGATAAACAAGGATGAATAGGTGCCAGACACCATCCCTAGTAACAGAGCCAATATGAAGGTGACCGTTCCCTGGCCTCCAAACAGAAACAGCGCCAACAACACCACTACGGTTGTAATCGAGGTGTTCAGCGACCTGCCCATGACCTCATTGACACTAGCATTTACTATGTCGCCAAACTCACCACTGCGCCTGAGGAGGTTTTCGCGGATTCGGTCAAAAACCACAATTGTATCGTGTACGGAAAAGCCAATAACAGTCAATATGGCTGTAACTATAAATGCATCTACTTCTATGCCAAATAAGACCCCGAAGATAGCAAACATAGACAATACAAATAGTCCGTCATGAAGCAAAGCCGTGATTGCCATAGCCCCAAACCTAAATGGATGTTGGACTTTACGAAAAGCAAAAGCTACAAAGAGAGTGATAGCCACAGAAACTGCCAGTAAGCTCCACAATGCGTTATAGACCAAATCCCTACTCACACTGGGCCCGACCCTCTCAAACTGCACAACACTTATATCGTCCGATTCATCAAGCTCGGCCTCAATATCTATATCTTCGACAAACCTTATCTGATAGCCTGATTCTGTTGCTAAAATTGTAGGTTCTGTGATGCCCTCGTCAAGTACGACCGACCTGACTTCGTCTTCGCTTAATTCAGTCTCGACCGTGATGTTAGACCCTCCCGTAAAATCAATACCGAGCTCTAGCCCGAAGATAGCCAATACCATCAAACCAGGCAACAGTACGACGGCCGATATCGTATACCATAGTTTTCGGCGCCCGATAAAATCGATCATAGTTTGCCTCCGTATTTGCTGCGAGCTACTGCTCGCAACAAGTTCCTAGTAATAAAGGTTACGCTACCTACGTTCACAGCTACTCCCAAGCCCAAAATCAGTGCAAAACCTTGGATAGATGACTCTCCAAATTGACTAGCCAAAGTGTATAATACTGCGCACAAAATCAAAGTAGCAATCGACGCATCGCGTATACTGCTCCAGGCATTATCAAAACCGCTCTCTACCGCTTTTATCGGCTTCATGCCTGCCCTTCGCTCTTCCTTCAGCCGCTCTAAGACCAATATATTCGCATCAGCGGCCACAGCTATACTCAGAACAAATCCAGCAATACCAGCCAGCGTGAGCACAACTGTTAAGCCACCAAATAAAGTGAGAGTGGACAGCTTAAATATTGTAATAATTGTGGCGCCATAAACTCCCATAGTAAAGACTGACATTAGTCCGCCCAAACGATACATCATAAGCAAAAATACAGCCAAAGACATAAGACCAATCATGCCTGCTAGCAGACTAGCGCTAACCGCCTCTTCCCCCAGCGAGGGTCCAATGGTTTGCTGGGCCACCAAATCAACTGGAGCTGCAAGCGCTCCACCCTCTATTAGATCTGCCGTCTGCTGCGCCTCTGCTAGACTAGCCATGCCTCTTAGCTGTGACTCGCCTGTCAGTATAGGCTCTTGAACTTGGCCCGGACCAAAGACTGGCTCTCCGTCCAGCAAAATCAGAAGCTGAGTGTTGTTATTAAAAATCCTAGTAGTCAAATCTGCAAACGCCCTCGTAGATTCTCCTCGATTAAGCCTTAGGTTGACTATGGGCTCACCGGTCTGCTGACTAAAACTTGCATCAGCTCTAGAAACGTCACCACCACCGAGATCTGTCGGGATTAAACCGCCAGCCAGCTGTTCAATCTCTTCATCGCTCAAAGTCTCGATGTCTACACTTGAGAGGTCGGGTTGATCGCCCACCTCGAAAAACTCTAGCTCAGCCGTACGACCAATCAAGTCAATCGCAGACTGGGGGTCTTCTTCATCAGGTAGCTGTACAACAATCCGGTCGTTTTCTGCAACCTGCACTACTGCTTCGCTAGTCCCACCAGGGTCTACCCTTTGCTGAATGACTGAAGCTACCTGCTCAAGAACTTCACTAGAGTCTACATCCTCGTCTATGTCGGCCTCATAGACCAGCTCTACCCCTCCTTGCAGATCAAGACCTAGCCTTATACTTAAATCTTGGTCTATACCTACTTGACGTAAAATGTCTCCCTCTCGAGGAAAGGCCAATACGCCCACTATTAGGGTGAAAACTCCAATCGCAACCAGCTTCCAAATCAACTTCTTATTCATTGCCACCTATACACTAACTCATCCATCATAGCTTGAACATCCGGTATAGTATTATCCTCGAAGTAATGGTCAGTATCAAGATAGTTTGCTAAAACATCCATAATCTTTAACTCATCAGCTACCACGTGTAAGCGATCTACGGCAGGAACAGACGCTATAGGTGCAGCTGCGATCAGTTTTTGTGTGTTGATAGGTTTTAGAAAATTAGCCGCCGCCTCAAAGGCCAATCCATTTCTAAAACCATCACTCACCACGATGACGTGATGACCATAAAAAATTTGCGGGTCTACAAAGCCATACTCGTTCACCGCCCTTGAAAGTTTTTGCTTCTTGTCGAGTTTCTCGGCTTCTAAATAGTTATGCATTTCTGCCTCGACTTCCATTATCAATCCAGCCGGCATCATAGAATTATAAGTGAAATGACCCTCCTGGTCCATAAGCCCTATCACATCCGTAGAAGCGACACCAGGCATTGATATTTGCTCGGTTAACAGCATACTCATCCTCGAACGCAAACTCTTGGCAATTTCTGCGCCTACAACCGCCCCTCCTGGCGACACCGCCAATACTGATATATCTTCATAGCGGTAATCAACAAATGAATCTGCTATCATCTTTCCTGCCTGTGATCTGTCGTGGAAATACATTACCAAACATTATCACTTATTTTTACAATAGTTCCAACCTGAAAAATTATAATTTGCTAGCCAATCGCACTCACCTCACCGTATAATACCAACCAATGCGCTATTACGACGTAATCTTACAAAGCGGTGGTCGCACCGAGGCTTTTACATACCATGCTAATCATAAAATAAAGCAGCGCAGCTTAGTGCAGGTTCCATTCAAGAGCCACCAGGTAACAGGAATTGTCGCAAAAGAGATCCAATCTAAGCCTAATTTCAAGACAAGGCCTATAAATAAAGTTCTCGACCTGCCCGCATTACCTCCCTATACTCTCCAAACCATCAGGTGGATATCTGATTATTACGGATCGTCGACTGGAGAGGCGCTAGCTCTTTTCCTTCCCCAAAGAGCCGACTTGGCCAACATCAAAGACTCTTCCAATCTTCCCCCAGTGCCCACTGTTAGAAAGGGCAGGCCCAAACTCACTACTGCTCAATCTCAAGCTCTAGACAAAATCAAAGCCAACCCCGAGGGCCACTGGCTACTTCACGGAGTAACCGGCTCCGGCAAGACAGAAGTCTATATCGAGCTTGCACGCCATATGTTACAAGCCGGCAAATCAACTATCATTCTCGTACCAGAGATTAGTCTAGCTATGCAGACTATAGAGATGTTCAAAGAAGCACTTGGCGAACGAGTATTAATAACCCACTCTCATATGACCCAAGCTCAACGACGCAAAGTCTGGTCTAGAGCCCTATTTACGAAAGAGCCGATTGTAATAGTCGGACCGCGCTCAGCGCTGTTTACACCTCGCTATGATCTAGGAGCGATAGTTATTGACGAATGCCATGAGCAAAGCTACAAGCAAATGCAATCACCCCACTACCACGCTAGAGAAACCGCTCAATTTATTGCCTCTAAAACTAATTCCAGTCTCGTCCTAGGCAGCGCCACACCTTCGTCCCATGACATGTATCAATACAAAAACAATAAACTATCATTGCTGAGCTTAACTCAACCGATACACACCAACCAGCGACCAGTCGACATCATAGACCTGCGCCAGCACAAATCCGTTATATCACCTCAACTACAACAAGAGATAAAGGCTGTGTTAGAACAGAAAAAGCAAGCCTTACTTTTTCTCAACAGGCGCGGTAGCGCTAGCCAAGTGGTGTGTTCTGGCTGCGGGTGGGTGGCGACATGTCGTGACTGTGACATACCTCAAACTTGGCATGGTGATAGTGGGCGTCTGCGCTGCCACTGGTGTGGACATAGGCAGGCATTACCAGCGGTATGCCCTGAATGTGCTCACATGCAATGGCGTTTCTTGGGCATGGGCACAAAAAGAATCGAAAAAGAAATACGTCAATTCTTCCCTGAAGCTAGAGTTAGCCGAATCGACAAAGACAGCTTCACCCCCTCTAGCATGTCCGACACTCTACGACAGCTTCAAGACCGCAAAATCGATATCCTGATAGGCACTCAGATGATTGCCAAGGGCCTGGACTTACCAGGAGTCAGCTTGGTAGGGGTAGTTTTGGCCGATACTATGCTCTACATCCCAGACATGAGCGCTAACGAACGTACCTACCAACTACTTCATCAGGTTATAGGCCGAGCTGGACGTAATCATAACAGCCCTAGTCGAGTTATTATTCAGACATACAGTCCAGATCATCACGTCATTAGGGCGGCCGCCAGCCACGACTACGAAAACTTCATCCAATCCGAGCTTGAAGACCGAGAAGAGCTAAATTATCCGCCGCACACATCGCTACTGAAACTAACAGCCAAAAGAAAAACCCAAAGCGGAGCCAAGCAAGCCGCCACCAAGCTCAAAAAAAATATACAGCAACAATACAATCAACAGATTAGTATAAGGGGTCCGGCTCCTGCCTGGCGAGAACGCGTCGGTTCGTACTACTATTGGCACATTGTCATAACTAGCCAAAAGCGTACTCTATTGCTCGACATTATGAAAAACCTACCATCCAACTGGCGAGCAGATATCGACCCAATAGACCTTCTCTAATACTACCTTCGATCAACACTTTTGCCTTCACCAAGCCGCTGTCAAGGTCGGACCTTGACAGCGAGTATGTACTGAGTAGGTTTTGTCAATTCTTATTATTACTAATCCAGCCCTGCAACCCTATACACCTACCCCTCTATAATAAACCCGCTCTTTTACCGCCTAAATGTGTATAATGTTTTCCATGAAAGCAGAAGACATCATATCCGTACCAGACAAGACACTGCGCAAAAGGTCTCAGCGAGTTGCGTTTGTTACTGATGAAGTCAAGCAAATCATAGATGACATGAAGAGCGCAACGTTAGACTGGGAAAGCAACCGCAAACACGAAGTGGGCGTCGCACTAGCAGCGCCACAGATTGCAGCCTTAGAAAAAATAATTATCATCCGAAGACATTTAGATGACAAATCTGATCAGGATTTTGACGTCTTCCTCAACCCAGAAATAGTCAAGTATGAAGGTAGCGTTCAAAAAGAGCCAGAAGGATGTCTAAGCGTCCCCGATCTATATGGACTAGTGCCAAGACACGAATCTATACGGGTCAAAGCCTTAGACGAAAACGGACAACCAATCCGCATAAAAGTAAGCGGCTTTTTAGCGAGAGTTTTCCAGCATGAAATAGATCATTTGCATGGCAAGCTGTTTGTCGACAAAGTAGAAGATGATGCTTATTATAAAATCTTAGACAATGGCACGCTCAAACCACTCCCACAAGATCAAATCGACTCCGCTCGCCTTCTTTGGCACTGCTGAATTCAGCCTTTATTCACTCAGATCACTAGTAGAGCAAGGTTTTAATGTCGAGCTAGTAGTTACAAAGCCGGCTAAATATGGCAAAAGGGGCAGACAGAAGCTGCAACCCGCCGTACAGACATATGCCCAGAACCAAAACATACCCTGCATCCAGCCGCCTGATAAAAGCAGCCTCCTCGAGTATTTTAACGAAAATGAACACCCTCTCTGGGGTGTCGTATCTGCTTACGGGCATATAATACCTGATGCTACACTAAGCCGCTTTAAAGGCGGTCTGGTCAACGTCCACCCATCGCTTCTGCCTAAATGGCGCGGACCATCGCCTATAGAGTCAGCCTTGCTCCATGGAGATAGCGAAACCGGTAATTCGCTTATAAGACTTACCGGTTCAATGGACGCCGGTCCCATTTACGCTCAATCAAAATACCCAATACCCACAAATGCTGATCGGCCCATGCTCTATAAAGCTTTAGGCCAAGATGGCGCCAAGCTTCTGACCGACAATCTCGAGCAAATACTTGCTGGAGAGATCAAGCCCACTGATCAAGATGACGATGAGGCTACTTATTCAGCTATGCTTGCCAAATCTGACGCAAAGATTGACTGGCATCAGCCTGCATTTTATATTGAGCGTCAGATTAGAGCCTTTAAAGGCTGGCCCGGCAGTCAAACTCAAATCAACGGAGTAGATATAACCATAGAAACGGCCGAAGTTTTAGACATGAGCGGAGAAGCTGGTTATCATTATGCCACCAAAAACGATTTAATCATCTATGCCAAAGATAAGAGCTTAAAGATAAACACACTTAAGCCTCACGGCAAAAGCACTATGAAAGGTGCTGATTTTATTCGGGGTTATCTAGACTAGTCGAGTCTTCAGCTGATTGTTGATCTGATATTACTGATTTTATTGTACCGGACTGAGTCTTTAGCTCTTGCCTTAGATTGTCAAGCTCGGATTCAACCACCTTAGGGTAGTCGGGGAAATTCTGCTCAAGCCACCGAACTGCTCCTTGCTTGTCGTTGGTCTGCATATACTTAGTGTCGAACTCCTCTAGCTGCTCTTCACTCATCCGATCAGCCAGCTTAGTGCCTACCCTCATCTGCAGCTGTTCATATATTTGAGATATAAGCAAATCCTTCTCTTCAAGTGGGAGGTCTCCTAAGCCTATACTTTCTAGAAAGTTATTATCAATTTCTATCATTTAGTCATCCCTGCTTATGTTTTTGAGTATAGCATTTAAGTTTAATTTTGACATAAATCTACATTAGCTTATTTAAGTCGTCTGCTAGAGATGCCGTAGTATCGTGCCGAAACTCTATATTTGGCACTTTACGCAAGTGCAACTGCTTAGCTATCGCATTTTTTACTGATAATTGTTGTTCTAAGACAACTGAAAAAACCTCTTTTTCTTTTTCTTTTCCTTTTTTCGAATAGACAGATACCCATATCAGAGCCTGTCGCAAATCAGGTGATACATCGACTCGAGTAACGGTCAAGTAGGCACCACTGGCAATTCCGTGTAAAGTTTCTGCAGCTATTTTATGTATAGAAGACGATAAACGCTCAGCTCTTTGATGCATTGTCTATATACTGCGCTGCTTTTCTTCACGGGTAAAGAATTCTAACTCATCCCCTTCTTGCAGCTTGACCTTTCTGGGGGTGGCCAGACTTAAGCCGCACATTTCACCCTGAACTATCTCTTTAGCCGACTGCTGCTCTCTTTGCAGGCCAGCAACAGTTCCAATCTCTTCTCCGTCTGCCAGTCTGGTCTTAAGTCCTGGCTCTAGCTTGCCTGTAGTAACCTGACCTCCACATATCAACTCTTTTTGGGCTGTCTTAAATACCCCCTTAACGCTCAAAGTCGCCTTAACATCTTCTATCACCTCAGGCGCCAGTAGATCACTCAAACGAGACCTAATGTCCTCTATAAGCTCATAAATCACATCATATATTTTAACCTCAACACCAGCGTTGGCTGCTAGCTGTTTAACTCTGGCCGGTACATTCACCCCAAAACCTACAATTAATGCCCCAGTAGACTCTGCCAAAGTAACATCCGACTCAGACAAAGGCCCTACTCCGCTGCCAACTATTTCTACTTTTACTTCATCGGTCTTTAGCATCTCAAGGCTCTGAGTTACTGCTGTCAAACTACCGTCAACATCAGCCTTTATGACTACAGGTACTGCCTGTATCTCGCCTTCTTGCATAGCAGCCGTCAACGCCTCTGCTTGTGTTATTGCGCCAACGCTACCACCCGACTTAGCATCTGCTTTACTGGCCGCTTCACGAGCTGATTTTTCATTTTCTTTTTCAACTACCAGCGCTCCAATTGAGGGCGTATCTTTCCAACCGTCTACTGCCACCGGCATTGCTGGCTGAGCAGACTTGACTCTTTTGCCGGTAAAATCTTCCAAACTTCTCACCTTTGAATATGTACTGCCTGCTACTAGAAAATCGCCAACTCTCAACTCGCCATGCTGGACAAGCACAGTAGCTACTACACCCTTACCTCTAACCATCTGCGACTCAATGATTGTACCCTCGGCAGGCCCATCTGCTCTTGCTCTTATATCTTCAAGGTCTGCAACCAAAAACACCATATCTAACAAAGCTCCAAGGTTGTCGCCCTTTTGAGCCGAGACCTCCACTACAACAGTCTCACCGCCCCACTCCTCGGGCAATAGGTTGTGATCAGCTAATTGTTGCTTGACTCGATTTGGATCTGCGTCGGGCATGTCAATCTTATTGATGGCCACCACAAGTCCAACCCCTGCTTCTCTTACATATCTAAATGTCTCCTCGGTTTGCGGTTTTATGCCGTCATCAGCCGCCACTACCACGATAGCTACATCTGTCAGGCGAGCTCCGTGCTCTCTCATTACTGAAAAGGCTTCATGACCTGGTGTATCTAAAAAAGTAACTGGGCGATCATTGTGGCGAATCTGGTAAGCACTAATGTGCTGAGTTATGCCTCCTGCCTCCTCAGCGGCAACATCGGTCTTGCGCAGAGCATCAAGCAGTGTAGTCTTACCATGATCCACATGCCCCATCACTGCTACTACTGGAGGCCTTGACTCCCCTTCGCCTTCCTCTAGCACTGTTGCAGCCGCCTGGTCTGACGCTTCTGTTTTAATCTCTGCCTCAACTAACTCAACATCAAAGTCAGAGGCAATAATCGAAGCTGTCTCAAAGTCAATTGTGTCGTTAATGGTAGCCATGATGCCATTCTTCATCAACTCACCAATAATATCTGTCACTGGCCTATCTAGCGCTTTTGCAAACTCATCCACAGTTATAGGAGCTTCAATTTCTACCGACTTACTCATGACTCCTCCTTCCTGTGTATTATTTAACCTACCGGCAAGTCGCCAGCACTTTTTGCTTTCAGCTATTTCAGTAAGCTCAAAGATATCTTTCGAACTTCGCTATCTATCTCTATTATCTTAAACTTCTCACTCTCGCCAACTCTAAAGTGCTCATTAGGGTCTACATCTTCTCCTAGCTCAGATACATGAACAAGGGCTTCTATGGCAGGCGCTATCTGTATAAAAGCACCAAAAGGTGTTACTCGAGTAATGGTACCCTCTACTTCATCACCCTTGCTGAAGTCTTTTATCTGTTCAAGCCATGGATCTTCACTAAGCCGCTTCATCGACAAACTTAGCTTTTCTCCATCTATTGCTATAACTTTTGCCTCAACCTCTGCACCGTTTTCTACATAGTCGGCCGGATTACTAACTCGATCCCACGAAATCTCTGATATATGTATCAAACCCTCTACACCATCGACTGTTACAAATATTCCAAAATCTACTGTTCCTGTAACAGTACCTTTCACTACATCACCAACAGCAAGTTGCTCTAGGCGCTCCTTAGTCTCTTCGCGCTTGGCTACTTTTTCTGAAAGTATCAGCTTGTTCTCATCCTTATTCACATCTAGCACGCCGACTTTAAGCGGTCGCCCTACCAGTTCGTTCAGTTTTTGCAATATTTGATCTTTATCAGCATTGCTAACTCGAGGGTAGTGCCTGGCAGAAAGCTGAGATACCGGCAGGAATCCTCTTATGCCCTCTACTTCGACCAACAAGCCACCGCGGTTGGCATCATAAGGCTTGACTTCAATCATTTCTGCGTTGTCACACGCCTGCTGAAGCGTATCCCAACCCTTCTCTTTGGCTACTTTCTTCAGGCTCAAAAGTGTAAATCCATACTCTGAGTCAGGTATCAGAACACTAGTGCTGACCGTTTCTCCTTCCCCTAGGTTATGGTTTCGTCCTAACTCTTTGCGAGGTATCAGGCCTAAACCATGCATACCAAGGTCGACCCATACTTCATTCTTGTGTGCTGTGACAACTTTGCCTTCTATAACGTCGCCCGGCTCCAATAATTGCGGCGGATGCTCTTCGAGCAACTTATCCATAGATAATGACATATATTATGTCCTCCTTCGTAAATATTTCCTTTTGATAACCAGTAAGTTCACTCGCAAGCTGTTCATGGTCAATTAAATAGACCAGCTCGCGCTCACTAATCAAATAGGATTAGTATAGTTATAACCTATAACGGCCACCGGTGTAAAGTCGGTGACCGTCATTTTTAGCTGTTTGATTAAAAATTATTACTTACGTTGCGCGTCTCGTACCTGATTGCGACTACGGAAATAATAGTAACCACTACCACCAAACAAAATGGTAGCTGCTAGCGGAAGAGCGGCTCCAGTGTCTGCCAATTCGCTTGGCAGCTCCTCTTCGCCGTTTTCTTCATCTTCTTCTATAGCCTCGTCGGCTTCTTCGCCATTGACTTCTTCGCCATTGACTTCTTCGCCATTG
>CAYQCN010000008.1:26767-31443 GCA_964415975.1 uncultured Candidatus Saccharibacteria bacterium
CTTCTTCGCCATTGACTTCTTCGCCATTGACTTCTTCGCCATTGGCTTCTTCGCCATTTTCATCTACTCTTTGCTCTTCATTTCCGTTTTCCGTATCGGCCAACTCATCTGGGTCGCCTAGTGTAAATGTAGCTGCCAATAAACCAGCCACCACAATCAGCCCCAAGGCTAGCCATGTGCTACGATTTGTGCTGCTTATTCTTTCTCGCACCCCATCAAAACGTCCCATATCATCTCTCCTTTTGCTTAGTTATTTGGGCTCACTTCCAATATAATACAGATATATCTGCACAGCAATACCACAAATTTGCCAACATAAAAAATAGTGTATACAATTGTCAATCGACCTCTCCATCCACCGGGGCTCGAGGACCATAATGGCAAATAAGACTTACCTCCTTAGGTGGCCATTAATTAACCAAACAGCCCCGGTGGATGGAGAGTTTTTGCTATTTGCGGCACTTGCCACTCATATTGAAATCAGTGATACTGAAAGCATGCATGTAGGGATCGACATCGGAGCCAGCAAGACTTTAGTAGCCACTAAATATAATGACAATATCAAAACAGCCAATTTTAAAACTTCTGCAGATTTTCCAAAATTTAAAGCCGACCTCTATCGTGTTTTAAGCAATATTGGCGAGTCAAAAAGCCCCATAAAATCAGTAGCCGTAGCCGCTCCCGGTGTAATCAACCAAGGAGCCATAAAGCGAGGTGGACAAATTGCCTGGCACGAAGTAGACCTAAAAGATGAGCTCGGCAACCTACTTGCCACTGATGACATTTCAGTCATAAACGATGCTGCTGCTGGAGGCATATTCGAGGCCAGGGCTGGCGCAGGCACAAATTACAACGTTGTTTTATATGTAACAATCAGCACTGGTATCGGTAGTGCCATCTTGATTGACGGCAAGCTACACCATCAATTCGCCAACAGTGAAGGTGGACAGATGGTTATTGACTATAAAAACCTGAGTCGATTTGAGTCTCTAGCTAGCGGCAGGACATTTACTAAGACTTACCATCACTTGGGCTCAGAAGACAACGACCCCCAGCACTGGCGAGAATATGGACAACTAGTAGGTATAGGCCTGTTTAATATGATTGCCCTCATCCAGCCCGATATAGTCACCATCGGTGGCAGCATGGGCGTGCATTTCGATAAATACAAAGAGCACACAATCAACCAGGTCAACTCACTTATAGACGGGCTTTATGACGCCCCTGAGATTGCAGCCGCCAATGAACCCGAATCAGCAGTTGCATATGGCTGTTTGCTAATTGCTCAAGAAGGCCTCTAAATGAGAGAGATTATACACCACTTTGAACACTTAAATTTTGAGTCGGGCAGCGAATTTGTCTGGTCACCCAGAGATAAAACGGTATACTACGACACCAATCGCGTAGATTATGACGAGGGCAAGTTGGCGCTTTTGCACGAGGTTGGACATGCCGAGCTCAAGCACAGCTCTATACGTTCAGATATGCACCTAGTAGGTATGGAAGTAGAGGCTTGGGAGTTCGCCAGGCAGCACGCTCCTAAATTTAAAGTCGAAATCAACGAAGAATATATAGACAGGTGCCTTGAAAGCTACCGTGTATGGGCGTATAAGCGAGCGCTGTGTCCAAATTGTAATTTTCACGGCATACAAAAAACTCGCCAAGATTATCACTGCTTCACTTGTCGACATGCCTGGCGAGTCACGACCAATCTCACTCTGCAACCTCACAGGATGAACTATTAATATGCTCAATAAATAAAGCGGTAAATTATAATTTACCGCTTTATTATATAGCTAGAACCTATTCTTAAGAGGTCTTAGCCTTGGTGCGTCGGCTGCGTCGTCCGCCTAGTCGGCCAGCTTCTCGAGCTAGCTCACGGTTTGCGGCAAATCCGCCTCCGCGACTAGTCTTGCCGCCTCGACGGCCAATTTCAGCATAAAAGTTGGCGCCGTGACGCTGCTTGTTGGTTTGAGCTGCACGTATGCCGCCCTTCTTTGTGCCTGCCATAAACAGATCTCCTTCCCCTCACACTTTAAAAAACGTGAAGTCTTTATTGATTCTCTCTTGTGTCGCTTAATCTTTAAATTAACATAAGTATGACATAATGTCAATGCTATTGCATAAAAAGATAGTTTAGCCCCCTTAAGGAGGTGTCTGCCAGAGAAAGCCGTGCTTGTGACACTATTCTATAGCTAGTAACTCTATATCGAATATAAGGGTACTGTTTGGCGGAATGTTTGGCGGCGAACCTTGCTCTCCGTAACCAAGTTCTGGGGGAATAGTCAGCTCTCGCTCGCCACCCACCTGCATGCCGACCAGCCCCTGCTCCCAGCCTTCAATCACTTGTCCAGCCCCGACTTCAAAACTAAACGGCTCACCTCTGGCCAGTGAGCTATCAAACACTTCTCCATTCTCTAGGCGGCCCGTATAGTGCACCTCTACCACATCACCGCCTTCTACTTCTGGGCCTTCGCCTATAGAAGCATCTTCAATCTCAAGCTCACTAACCTGTGAGCTATCTTCAACCTCACTTTCATTCTCCTCATCGCCCCCACCACTCAAGACCAATGCCAACACCAAGCCCACCGCCAACAGTGCTAAAACCGGCCACAACCAAGCAGTACTTTTCATGCTTATATATTAGCACAATTTAGACTAGCGGAGCTTATATCTATTAATTTCGCTCATAAACTAATTAGCTTCAATAAAATATAAAGGCAATATAATTTTTAGCAGGCCATGTAGAGCTAGCGACTTCATATCCAGTCCAACCGACATGGAGGCAGGAACCAGTAGTTATGAGACTTAGATTTATATACATTTATACACACCGAACACCAACAAGACATCATCGGCCAAAACACTCGGCAGCTACAGGCGCGCTACACAACCCTCGATATTGTGCGACTTTAGAGCAATATACACCTTGGATTAGTAAAATAATTGACGCAACAAGCATTATATAAAAGTACTAATATTTGCAGTATTATATTTACTAGTATGGTTAGTTTTGAGTTGAATAAATCTTGGCTGTCTCGTCTGCGCCACCCGTGGATGGTGGCTGCACTGACTTTACTTGTGGTGGCAGCTACCGCGTTCGCGTCCTTGCAACTGCTCGAATCCTACAGCACCCGGCATTTTCATGACCAATACACCCAGCTGCGCCAGGATCACGCCCGGCTCAATCGCGCCATCGCTGCCTTGCCCGATACTGATCCCGATAATCCTGACACCCTTACCCGCAACTACGCCGGCTTTGGCTCCCAAACCGCCGCCGCTACCGCCGATATTACCGATGCTGCCACGTCCCTGCGCGATGGCTACCAGCGGCCATGGCTTGCCATCTTCTCTAATAAATACAGTTATGACCATATCAATACAGTCAACCAGCAACTAGTTGAAACGACCCAGTCGTTACAGACAACAGCAACTAAGTACCGCACCGCTATCAAGTCTATGAAAGGTTTCATGGCCTACGACCCAGCAGTAGATCTCGCCGATTATAGCCCTGGCTCCGCTGACACCCAAGAGCGGCTGCAGCGCTTACAAACCGGGTTGGAGCAAGCTGAATCTAGCCTCACCACCGACAGCAGCGATAGCCAGCTCAACTACCACGCACAACAAACACTCAGCTCTGCCCAGTCCGCCCAACAACAACTCTATGACGATGAAGATGTCGAGGTCTTCATTGCCACTTTTGAGCAATTACAAACAACGTGGACCAATAATGTTACCGATAATCATCAAGAAGTGACTAGGCAATTGCAGCAAGATGTCAGCAAGCTCGGTAGCTCACTGTAAGCGCTTAGCAACGATTGCGTTTTTATTCCGCAGATGAGCCCCTACCAGAAAAAAGGTTGCCGCTGCTGAGACGCATCAAAATATTGGCCGTGGCGCAGTTGCTGTTGTGGGCGGGGCGCCGTGGAGAGCTCGGGTATATGCTGGTAAGCATCAAGTAGCCCTAGGTCAGCACGAACGATGCGGAAGCAGTAACTGCCACCGAGTGCGCCGGCATCCTTGATGGCAAAGTCCCACATAGCGGTCTGGCCAGCTTCAGTGGTTTCGATAATCTCGAAGTTGTTGGCTGCCACGTAGGTTTGAGGGACTGTGGTGCGCTGGTTGCTCGGGTCGTTGGGGTCGGACTCGATAGGGATGCCGTCACCTAGAGCTTCGTTGTTGGTAAAATCGATATCGCCATTAGCCTCAGATATGGTGCTATAACTAAAGCTGGAGAAATCACTGACGCACGCGTCACCTACGCGCGGGGCGTATTGCAGCTTCAAGTCACTCACATCCGGATCAGCATCCTTGGTGTCAACATCAACTAGGACGCGTAAGCGGGCCGACTGGTTAGGGCGTTCTAGTTCGGCCGGCTGGTTTTGGTCGGCAAGAGCATCCCCCGTCAACGCCACCGACCCCTCGTCTACTTCCGCATACCATACGTCGCTGACATTACTGCCATCATTGCCGCCCATAATCCAGAGTTTGTTATCGGAAACAGTGCTCGCATGACTGCTCCTCCCTGACCAGCCGGGCACTGCTGCTTCGGTCCAGTTCACGCCATCCTCGCTGTACCAAACGTCATTGAGAGTGTTGCTGCCGTCACCACCACCCATGACCCAGAGCTTACCGCCCAGCGATTCAAGCGTGAGAGCGCTACGTGCACTCCAATC
>CAYQCN010000009.1:0-27769 GCA_964415975.1 uncultured Candidatus Saccharibacteria bacterium
TCGCTCTCTCTAAACTCTTCATCGCCAACTGTAAAAATCGGCTCTTCTCTTACGCTTGTATACCAGAAAGCATAAAGCACTACTCCGAGTGCGATAGCTAAGCTGGTCCATATAAATACTCGCAAGCCCTTATCGCCTTTTAAGAGCTGAAGCTTAGAGCTTGTACTTGTTATATTACTATCTTCAGGCTGATTTGAGTTGTCCATATTGTTTCTTCTTGTGCTTTATTATGGCTTAAATTGCTATGTTTAAGCTTAGCGCTCACGCCACAATAAACTGTTTATGGTTTTATGTTACAACACCTGCATAGACAGAACAAGTAGTTTATAATTGTTTGCCATGAGTCTTAATATCGGTATCGTAGGCCTGCCCAATGTTGGCAAGTCCACTCTATTTAATGCCCTTACCAGCAACGACGCACTAGCGGCTAACTACCCCTTCGCCACTATCGACCCTAATGTCGGCATTGTTCCCGTGCCAGATAGGAGGCTATATGAACTTCAGGATTTATACCCTGGCAGCCCTATCGTGCCGAGCAAAATCAGCTTTACAGATATAGCTGGGTTGGTTGAGGGTGCTAGCCAAGGCGAAGGTCTGGGTAATCAATTCTTGGCCAATATACGCGAAGTAGATGCAATCGCCCATGTCGTGCGTACTTTTGCAGATGAAAATGTCTCGCATGTTGAAAATACAGCCGACCCTAAAAAAGATATAGAAACTATCAACACCGAGCTCATATTGGCAGATATACAGACTCTTACAAAAAGAAAAGGCACACTAGAAAAAACTGCCCGCAATGATAAGCAAGCTCAAGCTGATCTGGAACTGATCAACAGCCTGCTAGATGGCCTCGACCAAGGCCAGCTGATAATAGACGTGATCGCAGATGCGTCACTAGATTCGTATCTAGAAAAGGCCAAGGCCTCAGAAGACATCGCACATACCATCAAGCAACTCCTGACAATAAAGCCTATGGTTTATATATTCAATATCGATGAAGCCACCCTATTAAACAGCTCAAAAAAGCAAGATCTCACATCACTAGTAAAGCCAAGTGAGTCCATATTTGTATGCGCTAAGCTTGAAGCTGAACTAGCTAAGCTCGAGGAGGCAGATGCCCGTGAGCTACTGATTGAATACGGCCAGGATATGTCTGGGATTGAGCAGTTCATCAAGGCCGGCTATCAGGCGCTGGGGCTGATTAGCTTCTTGACTGCGGGAGAAAAAGAGATCAGAGCTTGGCCAGCACCTAAAGGCTCGACTGCCCCGCAAGCCGCCGGGACAATTCATGGTGATTTTGAGCGAGGTTTTATTGCGGCTGAGGTTGTTAACTGGCAAGACCTGATAAATGCCGGATCAAAGTCTGCCGCCCGCACCAAAGGGTTGATACGTACTGAGGGCAAAGACTACATTGTCGCTGATGGCGATGTTATTGAGTTTAGGTTTAATGTTTAAACCCTTATAAGATAAAACCTCTCTTGATTGCCCTTGCTCCCGTGCACGGTTGAGTCAAATTTGTCGACTTGATGCAGGTTGTTATCACCGAGCCATTTTTCAAAATCTTTAAATATAGCTCTACGAATTTTGTCGTTTTTAATTACACCACGATGCTTCGCATCTGCTCCAGCTTCAAACTGTGGCTTGCAAAGTGCTATTATAAACCCCTCCTTGCCCACAATTCCCGATACCGGAATTAGCACCTTGCGCAGACTTATAAATGATACGTCTATGAGCGCTATATCTGCCTTGTAGCTTGATTTGAAGTCTCTAATATCGGTTTGTTCATATATATTTAGCCTCGGATCTCGCCTCAATCTTTCATGCATCTGCTTAGTGCCAACATCTACAGCTATAACCTGCTTGGCTCCACCACGTAATGCATAGTCGCTAAAACCACCAGTAGAAGAGCCTACGTCTAGTACAGTTTTGCCCTTGAAGTCGAGTTTAAATTTTTCATTAGCTGCCTCAAGCTTACTGCCAGCACGCGACACATATGGCTCAGACTCTGCAACCTCTACTTCAACAAGGCTATCAACCTGCCAGCCCGGCTTGGTGCGCTTGATTCCATCGACTGCAACAAGCCCGGACTGTATGTATTCACGACCCTTTGAGCGCGTTTCAACAAGATTACGATCAACCAGTAATTGGTCTAGTCGGGTCTTGCCCATAGAGCCTCCTTTATATTAGCTAAGACACTCTTTCTATATAGTCGCCACTGCGAGTATCTATGCGTACTATATCCCCAGCCTCAATAAACAAAGGTACTTGAGCCTGTGCACCCGTCTCTAAGCGACACTTTTTAGTAACATTACTGGCTGAATCTCCCTTTATGCCAGGGTCGGCCTCCTCTACTGCTAGTTCTACCTTTATAGGCAACTCATGAGCAATGGGTGATTGGTTGTGATAAAGCAGCGATATACCCATGCCTTCTTTTATAAACTTCAGGTCGTCGCCTATCTTCTCGATGGGTATACCCACCTGCTCGTAATTATCTGTGCGCATAAAATGGGCCTGATCGTCGTCACTATAAAGAAACTGTGCTTCAACAGGCTCAATGCTGGCCGGCTCTATCTTCTCATTGCCACGAAAAGTCTTGCTTAAGACCGAGCCGTCTACAAGGCTGCGCAGCTTAGTCCGCACCACAGCCCCACCTCTGCCCATACTGGAGTGATCATACTCCAGCACTTTATAAGGTGAGCCGTCTACATTTATAATAGTGCCCTTTTTTAAATCAGTAATAGAGTACATATAACAATACTTGGCTTAAAAAAATTATTTTTAATTTTATTCACTTACGTAAGGCAGTAGAGCTAGATGACGAGACCGCTTAACTGCACGGGCTAGCTGCTTTTGCTGTTTTTCACTTAGTCCGGTCTTGCGCCTTGATTCAATCTGGCCGAACATATTGGTGTAACGTTGTAATGTCTTAATATCTTTATAGTCAAAATACTTAGGCGCACGCGTGTGTGGCTTTGGCATAGTTTATCTCCTTAATATTAATGTTATTTAAAAACTAAAACGGGACTTCGCTCAAGTCGACATCGTCATCCAAGTCCTCTATTTGGACATCGTCACTTTTGCTGTTGCTTGATTGTGGCTTGGAATTAGAATTTGAAGTACCTCCAGACTCATCACCTCCGCCGCCAACGAAGTTAAAGTCCTCAACTACCACCTCTAGCTTGGAGCGTTTATTGCCTTCTTGTTCCCATGTATCCTGCTTCAGCCTGCCCGAGACAAGCAATGGTCTGCCCTTAGAGGTGTATTGCTCAATCAGCTCACCCGCCTTACCCCAAGCCACGCAATCAATGAAATCCACCTCTTCTTGCTGTTCGCCATCGGCATTACGCCAAGTGCGGTTAACTGCTAAAGAAAAGTTGCAAACACTATTGCCATTTTGTGTAGTTCTTAGTTCAGGGTCTCTGGTGAGATTGCCCATTAATGTTACTTTGTTAAAACCTCTAGCCATCTCCTCCTCCTATTCATGATGAATAATTATACTCATCTTATCACGAGTCAATTTTTAAGTGCATTTAATTTATTCTTTTGATTCCGAGTCGACTTCTTGGTCTTGCTCGCTGGCATGAGGCAAATCGTGTTCTATAATGAGATGGCGGATGACCTCTTCGTTGAGCTTTAGGCTGTGTTCAATTTCTGATACTGCGTCTGGGTTAATCTCGACTATATAAAACACATACACGCCAAAGTTCTGACGATTAATAGCATAGGCTAGCTTGCGCTTACCCCATTCATCCCTTTTTATTACAGCCGCCTTATGCTCTTTGAACATATCGTCTAGCCGTTTAAGAGGGGCTTCCATATCTATTTCTAGATCTGGATGCAATACCACTGCCACTTCATATTTATTCATTTGACTTCCTTTCCTTGGTCTCCGCCCTGTCTACTTATAAAGACAAGGAGAAAGGTTAAATTTATTCAGTTTATAACTATACCACTGCTGGCTAGCATCGGTCAATCTTCATCATGCACTACGAAAGTTCGGGTGACTGTGGTGCTTCTGCCTAGATCACTCTCTGCTTCGATTACTACCGTGTGAGTGCCCGGAGGCAAAAACAGTTCGTATGTAAAGCTACCGTCGTCTTCTAAGCTGACACCTTGAGCATCGATGGTAACTGTACTGCTCGGCTCAGCTCTGCCTACAAGCTCTACCGATTCACCTTTTATTTCCTGATTTTCGTTAGGAAAAACTATTTCTAGGTCTGGACTACTGGTAGCAACTAAAACTTGATAAAAAATGTATGCCGAAATACCGGCAATTGCCATAAACATAGTAACCCGAGCCAATAAAGTACTCGTTACTATTGATGGCCTGTGCTCATGTGAACGACGCAACTCTGTATTGTCTATTGGCTCACCTCGTTCGTCTAAATAAATAGCAGTAGCTTTATCTTTGTCCAGGCCGACATATTCAGCTAATTTTTTAAAACCAGCCAAAGTATAAGCATCGTGTGATAGCTGCTCGTAGCTCCCCGATTCAACCTGTTGTATAAACTCTATACTCAAACCGGTTGCGCTGTGCACATCCTCTTCTTCAAGCCCAAGCTCAACCCGAGATGCAGCTATAGATGCTCCTATAACTCCAGTCTTAGTATCTTTCTTCATCATTCAGTTCGCTCAAATCACGGACCAGCACATCTCTGGGCCTTGATCCATCTGGACCAGACACTACCCCGTGCTCTTCTAGCATATCTAGTAGTCGGGCCGCTCTTGCATAGCCGACCCGAAGACGTCTCTGCAGAAGGGACGAGGATGCTTTGCCGCCTTCGATTACGATTTTGGCGGCATCCATAAATAGGTCATCCTCACTGTCGTCTAAATCACCTAGTGCATTGGAGCCGCCACCCAGTTTGACTTGCTGGTTTAATATATCTTCATTGTATTCGGGCTCTCGCGCCTCGCGCAGAAAGTCAGTCACAGCTCTAACTTCTGTCTCCTCGACAAACACTCCCTGAACTCTCTGTGGCTTGCTCATCTCTGCGGTTGAGAAAAGCATGTCGCCTCTACCTAGCAGTTTCTCTGCACCCGCTTGGTCTATAATGGTACGCGAATCAACTTGGCTAACAGTACTAAAACTAATTCGTGCAGGAATATTGGCCTTTATAAGTCCAGTAATCACATTGACACTAGGCCTTTGAGTAGCCAGCACCAAATGAATGCCGGTAGCTCGAGCTTTTTGGGCCAAACGGACAATCAAGGCCTCCATATCTTGAGCTGCCATCATCATTAAGTCTGCCATCTCGTCTATGACTATCACTATATAAGGCATATGGTCTTCTGCTTCACTGGAGTTGTATTCGTCGATATTACGCTTGCCAAGCTCGGCAAATACATTGTATCTGCGCTCCATCTCAGCAACCGCCCACTTCAGTGCAGAAATACACTTTTCCGGCTCGGTAATGACTGGACTAAGCAGGTGTGGTATGTCCTTATAAGGGCTGAGTTCTACTTGCTTTGGGTCGACCAAGATAAGCTTCATGTCGGCCGGCGAATTACGGAAAAGCAAACTCAAAAGCAGGGAATTAATCATAACCGATTTACCCGAACCAGTCTGTCCAGCAACCAACAGGTGTGGCATTCTACTTAGATCTGCAATCTCGGCACCGCCAGACACTCCACGCCCCAGTACAAATTGCAGCGGACTTTTACTAGCCTTCCACTCCTCACCCTTTAAAATCTCTCTCATCCAGACGGTAGCAGATTTTTCATTTGGCACCTCTATTCCTACCGCACTCTTGCCTGGAATTGGCGCCTCAACACGCAAACTTTGTGCAGCCAAGCTTAAAGCTAGGTTGTGCTCAAGCTCTGTGATCTTGCTCAATTTAACACCGCTAGCTGGACGAAGGGTGTATTGTGTGACAGTAGGGCCAATATTGACCTCCTCCATGGCCACCTCAACTCCAAAGCTCTTTAGAGTTTCTTCTATCAGCTTGGCCTTCTCTTCTGGCTCGCCTGCGCTAGCCTTACCCTGCTTATCAAGCAGCAATTCTAAATCGGGCAGAGTCCATGCCGGGTCATTACCGGCAGTCAACACCTCCGGTTCGGTACTAACATCAGTAGATTTATCTGCACTATCCCCAGACTTATCTAAGGGAACCTTGGCGTTAATCTTCATCTTCTCTTGTTTTTGACCAGCTCCGGTTTCGGCACCTGTCAATTGCGACTCTATATCATCAATTTCGCTATCACTGCCTATCAAGCTTGATATACGATTCCACAGCTCGCGCAAGGTAATATTAGTGGCCAAAACAGCCCCAATCAAAACAGAAGCCACCATCACTATCCCAGCCCCTATTTCGCTTACCAGAGCAGCCAAACCCATGCCAATGCCAAAACCTATCACTCCGCCACCACTACCTTCTCTTGCAGCTTCAAAACTAGAAGTGGAGGCTATCAACGTTAAAATCCCAGAAAGCGAGACTAGAACTAGCGTCAAACCGACGTAATGAACTCCGTGCATCTTGGAATCACGCTCCAAAAATATACGAAGACCGGCGAATACAATCATAAACGGAAGCAAAGGCACTCCCAGCCCGAAAAGCCAACGCAAACCATCAACCATAAAGTCCGTAAGCCTGCCACCGACACCAAACATAGCTATCAGCAACAACACGCCTGCGGCTATCAGTCCTACAGCCAAAACTTCACGCCCGACTCCTGGAGCTAGTTTAGACTCCTTATCGGCCTTTTGGGCTTTAGTTTTAGGTTTAGACTTCTTGCTGGAGTTATTTTTTTTTGCCATGCACTATATTATACCGCCCTAAAGAGGGGTTTGGCCATGTTTAACTTCTGCTTTGAGTATTTGTACTTGAAGTGTTATGTCTTTTTTGCGGTTTTTTCTTTTTATTGCTGTGTCCTGGTGTGACTACATTTACTACCGGTATCGCCATAGCTACCCGTCCGGTATGTTCAAACAAAAAGCTGTTTATCTCATCGCGTAATTCTTGCTTGAAATGTTTGATGTCGCTACGTTTTATGCGTTGCTTTGTAAATTCTCGCAAATGCTTACGCAAACTTTCTATAAGCTCGGTGTTTTCTTGCATATGTATAAAGCCGCGAGCAACAATATCGGGACTGCTTAATATACGCTTGGTCTGTTTATCTATAGTCAGCACTGCTACAACGATTCCGTCATTGCTTAGCAGCAAACGGTCTTTAATGACTAAGTTCGGCACCAAAGTTCCAGTCTGGTCGACCAAAATCGATCCAGCAGGTACCTCTCCATCGTGTTTCATGTTGCCTTTAGAGTCAAAAGAAAGCACTTGGCCATTATCTATAAGAGCTACATTTTGCTTGCTCACTCCTGCCTGTTCGGCAATCTCTTCGTATCTTTTGCGCTTACTAAACTCGGCATGATTTGGCAATATATATCGGGGCTGAACCATCTCTATCATCTCTTTTATCTCATCTCGGTTGGCATGACCCGAAACGTGCAACGGACCACAGCCATCAATCTCATGGGTTTGGTGGCGCAAAACTGTTGCTCCAGTGCGCATCAATGAGTTGACTACATTTGTAACCGATACTTCATTGCCGGGTATTGGATTCGAGCTAAAAACAATCGTGTCAGAGTCTTTGAGCTTTACATGGTTGTGGTCACCAGTAGACATTCGCTGCAATGAGGCGTTAGGTTCCCCTTGCGAACCGGTACACAAAATGGTCACATCCCGATCTTTCTTATTTGCTACCTCTTTCATGGAAATAATAGTACCTCTTGGTACTTTTATGTAGCCAAGCTTGACGGCAAGCTCTACCGTACTAAGCATACTGCGACCATCTAAAGCAACTTGGCGGCCACTCTCTGCAGCGGCATTGATAATCATCTGAAATCTGTTGATGTTGGAGGAGAAAGTAGAAATCAACACACGTCCAGGTGATTGATGCAATATATCGTGAAAGCTTTGCTCTAGAGTGTGCTCGGTTGCGGTTCTGCCGGGATTTTCGGTGTTGGTACTTTCGCTCATCAACAACAACACATCGTCTTTGCCTAGCTCCTTGAGTCGGTCTAAATCAGTAGGATGATTATCCAGCGGCTCTGGGTCTAAACGAAAGTCGCCAGTGTGGATTATATTGCCAACCGGTGTCTGTATACGCAATGCAGTCGAGTCGGGTATCGAGTGTGTTACACGTATTAACTCTATATAAAACGGGCCGACCTTTAACTTTTCATGATTGTCTATATTCATAGCCACAGTCTCTGGTTCGAAATCTAAGTCTAGATCGCTATCTGTAATCTGCTTCTCCACCATGCCAATAGTAAAATGCGAACCATAAACAGGGGCAGGTATCTTAGGGATTATGTAAGGAGCCGCTCCGATGTGGTCTAAGTGGCCATGGGTCAACACATAACCACGAACTTTATGCTTGATTGATTCTAAATAAGTAATATCCGGAATGGCATAGTTGATGCCAGGTAGATCTAGACCAAGATTAAACCCAACGTCAACCACTATCGCATCATCGCCATACTCTATGACTGCCATATTCTTACTTCCGACTCCGTCTTGACCGCCTAAAGGCGTAACCTTAAGCTTAAGCTCTCCATTGTCTAGTTCGTTGACCTTTTTTTGACGTATCTGCAACTTGGCTTTATCGGCGTCAGTTACAACATCGCTAAATAAAGCTTGTTTATTGGCGTCGTCTTGATTTCGCTTTAGCTCACGCGATGCAGCATGAAAGTTGCGGCGATTATTTTTTTGTTGCTTCTTCCCATTGTTGTGACTGTTGTTTTGTGACATCTTATTTCCTTTCTTGTTTTAAGTTGTCGTTGTCAATCTGATTGATGATTGCAGGGATGGATGCGAAGTCTTGTTGTAAAGTCTCGCGCATTCCCCCGTTATATAAAGCGGCGGCTGGGTGATATAGGGGTAAAAATACCCTGTCCTTGAGTCGCTTAGGCCGGCCATGAACTTGACTAATCTTTAGCCCCGGCAGAAAAACGTTCATAGAGAATCTACCGAGCGTAATGATAAGTTTTGGTTCAATCACGTCCACCTGCCTAAGGAGGAAGGGCATAAAAGCCTCTATCTCTTCAGGCAGCGGGTCGCGATTTTGGGGAGGCCGATACTTAACAATATTAGTAATATATATATCGCTACGATTGAGCTCAATCGATGCCAGCATTTCATTTAAAAACTTGCCAGCAGCACCGACAAAGGGCTCGCCCTGCTCATCCTCCTTTTTACCAGGAGCCTCCCCAATCATCACTATGTCTGCGTCGTGATTGCCGGCTCCAAACACTAGCCGGCTGGCCGATTTGGCCAATTCAGGCGCCAAAGAAACATCTAGTATCTCTTGCTCTATAGCACTTAACTGTTGCTGTTTATTCATTTACTCAAAAACAACCCTTGAATGTTAAGTATATGCTCGGACTCCACCTATCAGATGGCTACCTATAAGCATCAATCAGGCTGAACCTTCATCTTGAGCGGCGCGCCTACTGAGCTTGAGTCTGCCCATGTCATCTACAGATATCAGCTTAACTTTAACAGTATCGCCTTCGCTCAACTCTTTATTTATGTCTTCTATGCGTCTATCGTCAAGTTCTGATATGTGCAGCAAACCGTCTTTACCTGGCATAATCTCAACAAACGCACCATACTCCATCACCTTGACCACTTTACCCTCATACACAGATCCAACTTCTGGATCTTCAGTAAGGTTCTTGATTGTCTCTAGGGCATCTTCTGCACCTTGAGCGTTGCCCGGCTCTCCTGCTATATAAACCAGGCCGTCTTCTTGAATATCTATCTGGGCGCCAGTCTCTTCAGTAATACCCTGAATAGTTTCCCCGCCACGACCAATCACATCGCCAATCTTGTCGGGATTAATTCGATGCTGAATTATGCGTGGTGCCTGTGGATTCAGTTCTTTGCGTGGCTCGGCAATAGTCTCGAGCATGCTCTCCAATATATGAAGCCGCCCTGTGCGAGCCCTATCGAGAGCCTCTTCTAGTATGTCTGCTGTTATACCCTTGATCTTGATATCCATCTGCAGAGCTGTAATGCCTTCTTTGGTTCCTGCCACTTTAAAGTCCATGTCTCCCAAAAAGTCCTCGCCACCAATAATGTCCGAAAGAATCTCATAATCCCCATCCTCATCCATTATTAGTCCCATAGCTATACCAGAAACTGGTCGCTTCAGTGGAATACCAGCATCCATCATACTTAATGTGCCAGCACATACACTAGCCATAGAGGTCGAGCCGTTGCTTGTTAATACCTCTGAAACCGTACGTATCACATAAGGAAACTCGTCTTGACTTGGTACAACCGCTGAAAGACCGCGTTCTGCTAAGGCTCCATGGCCAATTTCACGCCGCCCAGGGCCTCGCATTGGCCGAGTTTCACCAGTAGAATAGCCGGGAAAGTTGTAGTGGTGCATGAAATGCTTTTTGGTATCTTCCTCCATAGTATCTACTAGCAACGCAAAGTTTGGCGAGGCTAAAGTAGTAATGTTGAGTACTTGTGTAGTTCCTCTTGTAAACAGCCCCGAGCCATGTACGCGGGGCAACAAATCTACCTCGGAGCTTAAATCGCGAACTTCATCTATTTGACGATTATCTGGCCGAGCTTTGTCCTTGACCACTGCCCTTCTTACATCAGCTTTTATAGCGTCACTAAAGGCTGCTTCTATGTGAGCTCTTTCAAAACGATCTGGATGTTCACTGCCAAAATGCTCAAAAACCTCTTCAAGCAAATTATTATAGGCCTTATGCCTTTCGTAATGATGCTCATGTCGCATAGCTGGGCCAAGCCTATCAGCCAAGAACTCCTCCATTTTAGCCTCAAGCTCTTGATCAGTTTTTTCTACTTCATACTCCATCGGCTGCGGCTTGACTTTCTCGGCAAGCTCCTTTTGCAGAGCTATCAATGGCTGAATAGTTTCATGAGCAAGCCTCAGGGCTTTTAGCATAGTCTCCTCATCTACCTCGTCAGCGCCAGCTTCGACCATCATGATAGCTTCTTTAGTTCCGGCCACTGTCAAATCTAACTGGCTACTTTCCATTTGTGCAGCACCAGGAAGTGCAACCAGCTCACCATCAATCATGCCGACATTGACTCCAGCTACCGGGCCTTCAAACGGAGCGCCGGTCAGCATCAGAGCGCTTGAAATAGCTGTCATAGCCAGAATCTCGGTACTGTTCTCTGAGTCGGTGCTCAAAACAGTTGCCACCGCCTGAACCTCATTGTGAAAACCTTTAGGAAATAAAGGTCTAATTGGACGATCTATAAGGCGAGCCGCTAGGGTTGCCGCTTCACTGGCTCTACCTTCTCGCTTCATGAAGCGACTTCCAGATATCTTGCCAGCTGCATACATCTTTTCTTCGTAATCAATCATCAAAGGGAAGAAGTCGGCACCATCTCTAGGCTTGTGGTCTACCACTGCCGTACCTAATACAACTGTATCTTTATAGCGCACTGTCACTGCACCGTCTGCCAAAAAGGCCAGCCGGCCAGTTTCGATTGTTAACTTATCACCGCAAAACTCAGTCTCAACAGTGATAATATCATCGCCAAATGGATTGATTGTCTGTCCCATAAACTCCTCTTTCTTGCTGTGCAGCAGAGGTCAGGTATCAATAAATACCTACATCTCTACTGCACAAAATAGTTATTTTTTAAATATGCCTTGTCTCGGCCTGTCTACCATCCCCAATCTATTTCCCCGCGCTCAGGCGAAACAAGTCTAGAACGGCTCGTGATTAACGACGAATCTTCAGCTCTTTGACTACCTTTTGATAGCTGTCATTATCTTGCTCTTTTAAGTAATCAAGCAGTCGACGACGCTTGCCTACCATCTGCAGCAATCCTCGACGGGAGTGATGATCGTGCGAGTGAGTCTTTAAGTGTTGCGTAAGCGACTCGATCCTCTCAGTCAATTGCCCAATTTGCACTTCTGATGAACCGGTGTCATCGGCATGCTTAGCTAAATTCGTCTGGTTTTTAGGCTTAGTTTCCACCATATCTCCATTTATGTTAGCAGCTATAAGCGGCCCTGTACAGTAGGGGCCAAAAAATTATTCCTTTATAATACCACTTTGATAGATTAATGCAAGATTTGGATTTTTATACACCTAAGCTGCCCGGAGACTGTCACGTAACTTTTCTGCAGAATCATTGGGCGACAACGCATCCTCAACACTATAAGGACCGATTTTAATACGTCTCAAAGCTTTAAGATATCCACCTGTGCCTATATGATCCCCAACATCTCTAGCTAGGCTGCGTATGTAAGTACCCTTAGAAACCTGACAACTAAAACACAAGTTGGGGTATTCGTATTTTATTCTGCCAATGTCATAAACTGTAACAAGTCTTGGACTTAGTTCGATATCCTCGCCCGATCGAGCGCGAGCATAGGCTCGCCTGCCTCCTGTCTTAATGGCAGAATGCTTGGGTGGTATTTGCTCTATATGACCAATAAACCCGTCTAAGGCTCGTTCCACTTGGCTTTGACTTGGAGGTGAAGGTTTTTTTGCTTGCTCGGTGCTTACGATAATATTTCCCTCACCATCGTCTGTGTCAGACGTAAAACCCAACTTTACTTCTGCATCATAAGTTTTATCAAGGCCCATGAAACTGTCTTGTTGCTTGCAGGCCGAACCCACCACGACTATGAGTAATCCAGTAGCCATCGGATCAAGCGTGCCGGCATGACCCATTTTCTTTACATCTAGTTTCGGACGAAGCTTGCGAATTACATCAAAACTGCTCCAACCGATCGGTTTGTCGATTAATATTATGCCGTCCATACAAGTAGATTATTCTGGAATCAACACAAGCTCAAACCTAGCAGAAGCTTAAATTAATCCTGACCCTGCTGGTCTTGCGGATCTTGCAAGGCTTGCTCTACCGCTCTGCGAGCAGAATTGAGGCCTTCTTCTTTGTCCTGGGTCTGAGGCGGTTGATTGTTGCCAGCCTGATCGGCAGCTTTTGGCTGAGACTGGGTTTGAGCTGGTTGGTTATTTTGGTTCTGGTTTGTAGGATTTTGCTTTGATTGATTTTGGGCTGGGGATTGTGGCTGAGTTTTTTCTGTATTCATAGCTGCCATTGGCGCATCACTATTATCTGCGCTTGGAGGTTCAACCACTTTTCCTTGACTAGCAACCTGTTGTTGGTAGCTGCTTGCAGTCGCGGGCTGACTCGCCGAAGGCTGCGACTGAGGGGGTGGCGGTGCCTGTGCTGGAGGCGGACTGGACTTAATCTGCTGCGATGAATTGACGGCTGCGCTGCCAGTATTAGACTGGGATGAATCATTAGTTTGAGCTGGAGGTTCGGCGCTAGGGCTAGACGGCCGATTTTCTGGAGTCTGAGTCTTAGGCGACTGAGACATCTTTGGCTGTGGCTGGGCTTGTGGTTGGGCTTGATTGGCAAGCGCCCCTTTTTCATCATCATTAGCACTGCTGTTTCGATTTGAATCTTGACGCACATTAAAAGATTGTTGGCTTTGCTGCTGATTATCACCCCCCTCAGAAGCTTGCTTACGAATCTGAAAGCCATTATCTGGCTGATCTTTGCCAGGACTAGGCGCTGAGGCGTTTGCGTCTGGTTTGTTGTCTTGGCTGCCAGCAACAGCCTGCGGCTTTTCTGGCCTAGATAGGTGCTCGATAATATCTGACTGCTTAGCGCCAGCCGCTAGAAGCTGGGCTGACATAGTCATTACTTTCGGCGTAGTAGAAGGGTTTGTAAAGTGATTGGTTTTGTCGATAATTCCTGTTAATAGTGCGGTAGCGATCACATCATCTAGCATGCCACTACCAAGGGCTTCTGACATGCTCATCACCATCTCACACACTGAACTGGCCTGTGGTTCACTCCAGTTTAATGAGCTACCATCGGAACCCTCTTGCGGTTGAGTGTTTATTAGTAAAAACTGCGTGTTCTGAGCTAACTTTTCCTCACTACGCACTTTTTCATCGACATCAGATTTAGAATGAGCCCCTACTCCTACAACTGCATCGCAATGGTACTCTCCATAGCTAAAAGATGCATCCTCTTCACTAAAAGATCCGTTATATGGAGTTATATAAATTTTCAGCTTGTTGTCTTCATTAACATATTTTAAGTTGTCGGCCTCTACCCGGCTCTGGTCAAGCTCTACTACAAAATCACGTTGGCCTTGCAACTCCGTGTTCACCATATCAGACTTCAAAAAATCTAACTGAGAAGGCAAGGGTTGGCTTATGACAACTTCAGCAACTTTATCTAGTTTTTGCAGCAAAAGGTGCAAGCCAATAGCAGCCGATATGTCATCTTTGGTTGGGTTTTGGCTTGTCGTTATTACAACATTTACTGCCCCTCGTAGAGACTCTACAAGTTGCTGCTTCACCGACGAGGCATCGTTTTCCATAACCCTTACGCTACTTGACACCCCTAGTTTTGTCAATCTAATTCAAACCTAAATAACTGATGATTACCTATGCAAGCTAGATCCGTATCGCCACAAGTCTTTACAAACTATTTAAAAGCAAGTATAGTCTCATCTGACTAATAAGTGAGTAAAAATAGGAGCATTATGCCTATTATCCAATCTGCCGCCAAGCGCGTCCGACAAGACAAGACAAGATACCGTCGCAATCTCAGCTACAAAAGAGCTATGAAAAGTGCTGTCAAAAATGTGACTGACGCCGTATCAAGTGGCGACGAAAAAGCCGCCAAGGAGCAACTGCCTTTAGCTCAGAAGGCCATAGATAAAGCCGTAAAGCAGGGTGTAGTCCACAAGAACACAGCTTCCCGCAAGAAATCTCAATTAATACACCAGATTGAAACAGCTTTTGGCGATAAAAAAGCCACACCTAAAAGTAAAGACTCGAATCAGACAAAGTCTACCGCCAAGAAAAATTCGACATCAAAAACAAAATCCAGTTCTGCAACGGCCAAATCCAAGGCATCCAACTAAGACTGGTGCGCCTTATCCTCTCCCTTAACCAGCTTTGATATACCTATGAGTAACAGCTCTATGTGCGGATTATTGCTAGATGTCTTTATGGCATAGTCGGCTTCAATAACCTGCTTATAGGCAGTCAGTAATGCTTCTTGATCGATACTTGCGGCTATAGGTTTAGATTTTCTTATTACATATGGGTTGATGCCATGTGCTTTAAGTTTGGCGTCATTGCCAGACTCTTCTTTCACTAATAGTAGTACTCGCAGCTGCCAACCGATCAAAGCCAGCACCTCAAGCTCGTGCACATTTTGCTGTCTTATATCGTCGTAATAATCAAGGGCTTTGGCGGCATCTCCAGATGTTAAGGCTTCTAGCATAGTAAATACCGTTTGCTGCGGAGATGGGCGCACCAAATCTTTAATGTGATGGATTTCTATCGTGGCATTAACTCCTATAAGCTTTTCAATCTCCTGTTCTAGGCGCCACTCATCCTCTACATATTCAAGCAACAAATCTTTGGCATCACTGTCTATGCTCAAGCCCGCTTGTTTTATGCGTGACTCTATTAGCCTCTGTTTCTGGCTTGGGGTCTTAGGCTGAAACTCTTTTACAGTAGCTAGCGAATTAAGAGTCTTAAACCACTTAGTGCGCTTGTCTATTGTCGGGTCACTGACTAAGACCACTGTCTGCTCAGGCACATTATAAAGCGAGGGTTCGAGGCTTTCTATCAATGACCTTGAACGGCTTGGATTTTCTATCACTACTAGACTCACCTGACTAAACATAGAAACAGATGTAATAGCTTCGACTATAGACTCTGAGTCACTACTTTCATCGAATTTGTGCAGGCCAAAATCAGAACCAGTGCTTGCTTGATATTTATCAATAAGCTTGTTGACCTGAGTCCTGATGGCTCGATCATTTTCTCCATAAAATAGATATATCATCGCCTACTAGTATGTCTTAAAAACCTAAATGTATAAAGAAAAACTCTAGCCAAAACTAATAATACTGTCAGCTCTTAGGTATTTGGCACGACGGGCAATAATGTGTGCCTCTGCCTGCCACTTTTATCTTCTCTATTTTGCTAATGCAGACGGGGCAATTTTCGCCCTGTCGGTCAAAAACCCTAGCCACCACCAGATAATCGCCACTTTCTCCCTCATGGTTTATGTAGTCTCGCAAAGTAGTGCCACCATGTTCGATACCTGAACTCAAAATTTTTATAATCGCCTGATGCAACCTTATTAGCTCTGCCTCACTAAGATCTAATGGCTTGGTAAGGGGATGTATCTTAGCCAAGTGCAAACTTTCGTCGGCATATATATTACCGATACCGGCCATATTGTGCTGATCCAGCAGCGCTGCTTTTACTGGAGAGCGACGATGTCCAATCTTGCTTCTAAACTCTTCAAAAGTAAAATCAACACTTAAAGGTTCTGTGCCCATAGATTTTAAAAGTGGGTCACTATCAATCTGGCTTTTGGGGGTCATTTTTATCCAGCCAAACTTGCGCTGATCATTAAAATATAGCTGACTATCATCACTAAAATATACAACTACCCTAGTACTGCTGTCCGGCAAAGAGCCAATCATACTTTTTGAGGGATGACCTCCAGAAATCCTGCTATCTTTATTATATTTTTGCCCATAATCATCGACGGCTTTATCATCATAACTGTATATCAACTGGCCAGTCATCTTTAAATGAATCAAAAAACTATAGCCAGTATTTAGGTCAATGCCCAAGACCTTTCCTCGTCGCCACAAATTATCAACACTAGCCCCAACTCCGTAACTTTGCAATATATCAAAATCCGCCAAAACTGTCTTGGCGTGAATGACATCAATATCGACTATAGTCTTTGATATTATCTCTGACTCTAAACCTCTCTTGATAGTTTCTACTTCTGGTAACTCAGGCATGTCTATAAACCGGCCATTATTCGATATCCCCCCAATTTGCGCCAGTGGTGATATCGACCCTTAGATTGACTTCTGGCCGAGGACAGATCCCCTCCATAACCTCTCGCAACATTATCTTGATGCTGGATGCTTTGCCTTCAGGGCACTCAACCAGCACTGAGTCGTGGACTTGAAGCACCTGCTTGCAGTCACTATCAAGCTTTGCATCCAGCTCGATCATGGCCAGCTTCATGATATCGGCAGCGGTGCCTTGTATAGGCATATTCATTGCGGCTCGCTCAGCAGCTGAGCGCACTGCAAAATTACTTGAGTGTATATCGGGCATCGGACGACGCCTACCATACCAGGTTTCGACAAAACCATTAGTTTTAGCCTGCTGTTTTAACTCTTCCAAATATTCTTTCAACTGTGCTCTGATAGAAAAATACCGCTCTATAAAGGCTTTAGACTCATCGTGACTCATGCCGGTAGCAAGACTCAAGCCATGAGGACTCATACCATATAAAACGCCAAAGTTGATAGCCTTGGCGCTGTAACGCTGAGCTTTAGTTACATCGGCTGCAGTAACATTATGCAGCTCGGCTGCAGTCTGGGTGTGTATATCAGCTTCATCCTCAAAAGCCCTCAACATTTTTTCATCACGCGACAAGGCTGCCGCTATGCGTAACTCGATTTGTGAGTAATCAGCTTGAATGAGTACATTGCCCTCGTTAGCCTTGAAGGCCCTGCGGATGAGACGCCCTTCATCGGTTCTTACCGGTATATTTTGCACATTAGGATTAATGCTGCTTAATCTGCCGGTCTGCGTGACCGTCTGCGTGAAAGTCGTATGCAGCCGACCATCACTTCCAGTCAGCTTTGGCAAAGCCTCTACGTATGTGCTCTGCAACTTAGTCAACTCTCTGTATTGACCAATCAAATCTACTATCTCATGCTGACCCTGCAACTTATCAAGCTCACTAGCACTAGTAGAATAGCCGGTTTTTGTCTTTTTGATGCCTTGGGTTGGCAGTTCTAGCTTCTCAAATAAAACAGCCCTCAGCTGCTGTGGAGAGTTGATGTTAAACTCCTCGCCAGCCTGTTCATAGATTTTAACTTTTAAATCTTTTATCTTAGATGCAAAATCATCACGAATCTTGTGCAAATACTCAACATCTAACCCAATACCGACCGACTCCATTCGCGCCAAAACCGGTAACAAAGGCCATTCTATTTTGGAAGCTACTTCACCCAATCTAGGTAGATTTTGGATCTCGGACTTAAAATGTCGATACAAACTCCAAGTTGCAGCCACAATCTTACCCACATCTACTGATTCATCAGTTTCAATGTTGACACCCAACTCATCACTAGCCAGCGACTGCAGGGTCAAATCTCGTCTCAAGGGGTTGAGCAGAAAAGCCGCCACCATCACGTCCATGTCAACATGGGCTTTAGTTGATAGTTTGAGTATAGATTTTGTATTATGTCCGACTATCTCCTTAATGCCAGTAAGCTGTGACCTGTTTAGACGATAATAGCAACTCGGATTAGGACTGACGTAGTAATCCTCTCCATGTACTACCACCAATGCTTTTTTGGGTGTGTTAGCCGTTGGAGCTGTTTCTTCAGCAGGCTCAAGCCCCACTCTGGAGGTCAAGTCGGGGCCATCAAATAAGTTCAGCTCCTTTGGAGGCTGCATACTAGACGGCAGCTGCGATTTGAGTCTAGTAAAATTTAGCTCACTAAATAAAGCTGCAATATCATTTGGGCGACTTTCACTTGTCTTTGCAGCTAGAGCGTCAAATGTCACTGGGGCTTCAAGGGAAAGCTTAATCAAATCTCTACTCAAAAAAGCCATCTGCTCATCTCTTTGTAGCTTTGAAGCCACCGCGCCACCAATCTGATCGATAGAGTTGTATACAGCCTCCAAATCGCCATAGGTATGTATAAGTTCAAGAGCAGTTTTTTCACCCACGCCTTTAACTCCAGGTATGTTGTCACTAGGGTCACCTCTCAATGATTTATAGTCTACAAACTGGGACGGGCTCATGCCGTAATCTTGCCTGAACTTTTCCTCGTCATACAAAACCGTCTGACTCAAGCCCTTCTTCAAGACGCAAACTTGAGTGTTAGAATTTATTAACTGCAAGACATCCAAGTCACTAGTTACAAGTATGGTGTTAATATTTTGTCTGCCCGCTTGAAGGGCTAGGGTGCCCATAATATCATCGGCTTCATAGTCATCTACCTCAAGCAAAGGCCAGCCAAAGCTACTACTTAGTCGCCGCACATCGTCTATCTGTTGTCGCAATTCATCAGGCATAGGCTTACGATTGGCCTTGTACTCTTCATACAGCTTCTGACGATAGCGTATATTAGTACCGCTCTTATCCCACGCTACCGCTACATAATCAGGAGAAAATCTCTTTAAAATATCAAGCCCCATACGGGCAAATCCATATGTCGCGCCTGTAGGGCGGCCGTCTGGAGTAGTCAAATCACCCATAGCATAATAGGCCCTATACAGCACCGACTTTCCATCTATTACGACCAATGTTTGCTGTTTTTTCATCTATTTATAAGTATACAATCTATAACTTCAGCCGACATGAAAAATGTATTACTCAATATAATCACGCAAGCTTCGACTGTCTCGATTTTTGCGAAGTTTGGCTAAAGCTTTGGCTTCAATTTGGCGGATCCTCTCGCGCGTAACACCAAACTCTTGGCCAACTTCTTCTAAAGTATGGTTGCGTCCATCCTCGAGACCAAAACGCATTTTGAGTATCTTTTGTTCTCTGGGTGAGAGGATATCAAGCATTACATTAACATGCTCTTTTAACAATTGTGAAGTAGCAGACTCTTCGGGCGTATCCGAGTCTTCATCTTCAATGAAATCGCCTAACTTGGAGTCCTCCTCTTCATCTCTGACCGGAGCATCAAGCGAAGATATGTCCTGTCTTATTTTTTGAATATGCTCTACCTTCTCTACATCCATCTCCATCTCTTTGGCTACCTCTTCATTGGTCGGCTCTCGGCCTAGTTCTTGGGTCATGCGGCGAATTGTCCTGAGCATTTTGTTGATAGTCTCGACCATATGAACTGGTATCCTTATGGTCCTAGACTGATCGGCAATGGCTCTAGTGATAGCTTGGCGGATCCACCAAGTAGCATAGGTAGAAAATTTAAAGCCTCTTTCAGGGTCAAACTTCTCAACTGCTCGCAACAAGCCGGTGTTACCTTCTTGTACTAAATCAAGCAGATCAAGGCCCCTGCCTACATACTTTTTGGCTATCGAAACAACCAAACGCATGTTAGCTTCAGCCATCTGGTCTTTTGCATCCTTGTCGCCAGCAGCAACCCGACGAGCGAGTTCGACTTCTTCTTCTGCGCTTAAAAGTGGAATCTTACCAATTTCCCGCAAGTACATACGTACTGAGTCATCGGCGATGTCGTCTATGAAGGCCTCTGTCTCGCTCGCATCCTCCTCGTCATCCTCCCAGGCAGTACCTTTCTCGTTGATGATTTCAACGCCTGCTTCTATGAGATCAGCATGCAATCTGTCTAATGTCTCTAGATTTTCCTCAGTTTCTGGTATCAATTCATTGACCTGCTTGTAGTCAATGTAACCTTGGCTTTGTCCTTGTTTTAATAGTTTTGCGGCCGTTTCGGTCGCGTTGAGTGGTGTATCTGGCTGTTTAGGCAACGTAGCCTCCTTGTCTTAGGTTGCACAATAGCATTTTATAAAACTTGAGCTTAGATGTTACTCAATATAATCACGCAAGCTTCGACTGTCTCGATTTTTGCGAAGTTTGGCTAAAGCTTTGGCTTCAATTTGGCGGATCCTCTCGCGCGTAACACCAAACTCTTGGCCAACTTCTTCTAAAGTATGGTTGCGTCCATCCTCGAGACCAAAACGCATTTTGAGTATCTTTTGTTCTCTGGGTGAGAGGATATCAAGCATTACATTAACATGCTCTTTTAACAATTGTGAAGTAGCAGACTCTTCGGGCGTATCCGAGTCTTCATCTTCAATGAAATCGCCTAACTTGGAGTCCTCCTCTTCATCTCTGACCGGAGCATCAAGCGAAGATATGTCCTGTCTTATTTTTTGAATATGCTCTACCTTCTCTACATCCATCTCCATCTCTTTGGCTACCTCTTCATTGGTCGGCTCTCGGCCTAGTTCTTGGGTCATGCGGCGAATTGTCCTGAGCATTTTGTTGATAGTCTCGACCATATGAACTGGTATCCTTATGGTCCTAGACTGATCGGCAATGGCTCTAGTGATAGCTTGGCGGATCCACCAAGTAGCATAGGTAGAAAATTTAAAGCCTCTTTCAGGGTCAAACTTCTCAACTGCTCGCAACAAGCCGGTGTTACCTTCTTGTACTAAATCAAGCAGATCAAGGCCCCTGCCTACATACTTTTTGGCTATCGAAACAACCAAACGCATGTTAGCTTCAGCCATCTGGTCTTTTGCATCCTTGTCGCCAGCAGCAACCCGACGAGCGAGTTCGACTTCTTCTTCTGCGCTTAAAAGTGGAATCTTACCAATTTCCCGCAAGTACATACGTACTGAGTCATCGGCGATGTCGTCTATGAAGGCCTCTGTCTCGCTCGCATCCTCCTCGTCATCCTCCCAGGCAGTACCTTTCTCGTTGATGATTTCAACGCCTGCTTCTATGAGATCAGCATGCAATCTGTCTAATGTCTCTAGATTTTCCTCAGTTTCTGGTATCAATTCATTGACCTGCTTGTAGTCAATGTAACCTTGGCTTTGTCCTTGTTTTAATAGTTTTGCGGCCGTTTCGGTCGCGTTGAGTGGTGTATCTGGCTGTTTAGGCAACGTCTAAAACTCCCTAATAATTAAGATTGTTATACTCAGCAAGCAACTGATTGCGTCTTTCGGTATCTCCGGTAGCATCGGCCGCTGCAATCTCTTGAGTTAAATGCTGTTTTTTCTGTTTAGTTTGAAGTTCTTGTAGACGGTGGGAGAGGCTGAATGCTTCGACTTGTCTATCGAGAGTTGCCCATTCCCTATACTCTTCTTCGCCACGTAATAGCAATATATTTACATAATTTCTTTCGGTTTGCAAGTTATCAGGCAGAGAATCTGCACCGATCTCATCTCCTGAGTTGCGCAAAAAATCAATAATAGCACCTAAACGCTCAGAGAACTGCCCAGAATCTAAATCTTTGAGCGCTTTCCGGGTGTCGGAATAACGGGCTGTCAAGCTAAGTAACGCTGTCACAACCGTCTCCTCCTCTCCTCGGTGCAAGGAGTTCTGTTTGGGTGCTTTCTGGCGTGAAGTAATTTTCGGTGTGGTAGATGATGACTGCTGTTGTACTTTTTGAGCGATAGTAGCTGGCGCCACACCGACTATATCTGCCAGCTGCTTGATGTAGTGCTCTTGCTCTACGGGGTCCTGCAGTCGCTTAAGCACGCTAGCTGCTCGGTCGCTGAGCTCTCTTTTGCCACTAGCAGATGACACATCATAATTGGCTAGCAACTGCTCTAATATCCAGTCCATTACGTATGTGGAGTTATCTAATATATCTTGCCAGCTTCGGGGATTGTCCCTTATCACATCGTCTGGATCTTTACCTTCTGGCAGTGTAGCAATATTTAAATTGACACCCTCCTCTTGCACCAGGGGCAAAGCACGCTCGGTGGCTTTGACGCCAGCACTATCGGCATCAAAGGCAAATACGACATTAGAGCTAAATCGGCTCAACTGTTTTATCTGCGGCTTAGTAAGAGCTGTCCCGCTCATAGCCACTACATAGGCTATGCCAGACTGATGTGATTGCAAAACATCTAGGTTGCCCTCTACTACAACCGCTTCATTCCGGCTACGAATAGTCTCTTTGGCTTGATGCAGACCAAAAACAAACCGGCTTTTGTCAAATAGCTGAGTCTGAGGCGTATTGAGGTACTTGGGATTAAAATCACCCAAGGCCCTTCCGGTAAAACCGATTACCTGACCACTAGTATCGAAAAAAGGCACCATTACTCTCTCCCGGAACATATCTTGCAGGCTGCCCCTGTACCTGCGAGCCAGACCGGCATCAAGTAGTTGCTGATCATTAAAGCCTTGCTTCTTTAAAAACTTAACTAAGCGAGCACCTTCTGACGGAGCATAGCCCAGCTGAAAAGCTCTAATAGTATCGTCATCAAAACCCCGCACTTGGGAGACATAGTCTCTCGCAGGTTCAGACCTTTTAAGTTGTATATGATAGTACTGAGCCGATGCTGTTAAGGCGTCTTTGAGTTGCTGCTTATATTGAGACCGATTTTTACTACTACCTGATTTTTGCTCAATCTCTACCCCGGCCTGTTGAGCTAATCTCTCCAGAGCTTGAGGAAAGTCTAGCCCATCCATCTTTTGTACAAAGCTGAACACATCACCACCTTCACCACAGCCGAAGCAGTGAAATACTCCCTTCTCTGGACTAACTACGAAACTGGGAGTTTTCTCCTCGTGGAATGGACATACACCCTTGAAGTTGCGCCCAGCTTGCTTGAGCTGGACGTAGCTACCGATGACATCTTCAATATCCAGCCTTTCTTTAATCTCCTCAACAGTATCCATATTAACCAATTATAGAGTATGCAAAGGCGCCGACACTAATTTTTGACTACTAAAACACACTTAAAGCTTGCGGTTAAACGATTTTTTTACAATACTTATTGGTATGGATAAGTCAAAAATAATAGTAGTTGGCTTGATTGTTTTTGTTTTGCTGGTCGCCTTGCTGATAGTACGAAGCATGTTCAGTGATGATACTGAGCCGATATCAGCAGAGATGCTACAAGCGCAATCAACACTAATCGAGCTAAGCGACATGGCAACTGATGATGCCAGATCCTCAAGCACCCGTCTCAATGCCGCCTCAATACTGAGCACCACTACAACCGACTACCGTTATTTGCAAAAAGTTCACCAAGATCGATACGGTTCAACAGTAGATGCAGTAGACACTATTGCCGTTGAAGAATTAGAAGGCTCCCGCGAAAATTACGACAATATATACAATGAGCTTGCCAATGATTTTTTGGAGATAAGTATAAACAGGCTCAACCTGTTGCGGCGTGAAACTAAGGACCCAGTAGCTCTTGAAGCGATAGACGCAGCTATATCCAACCAAGAATCTCAACTAGAGCGTATACAAAACTGAAACTAGCCATTTTATAGCTTGTGATTAGCAGATGCATCACTAATCAAGTAGAATGAGGCTATGAAAAGAATCGACTGGAAAAGCGGGACGGCTAGAGGAACGGCAACTTTTATAGTAACCTTAGGCTCTCTATGGCTTTTATTCTACCTGCTTAGAGTAAATTTTGGCATAGAGTTTTTCGCTGCTAACATCTTAATTCTAATTGGCGCCGGTTGGCTGGGTTACTACGTTTGGAAGAAGACAGAAATAGGCTATTACTAAAAAGCCTATTCTGCTTCTTCTGGCCGAAGAGTTGCCGCACGAGCAATAGCATCTTTGCCCTCTCCAAAATTAGTCTCTCTTATCCGTAGCCAAACACCCTCGGCAGAAAAATCGCCTTCACCAACTCTCAACCCATGACCATCTCGAGTCACCTCAGGGCCAAAATCATAAACTGCCTGCCCGTGAACAGCCTCCCACGAGAGGCCGACCCCGTCTTCAACGTTGGCTAGATTGTCCCACAGTCCTCTTGGCACGCTGTCTTCATATGTCATACCTGTTATTATACTCTAAGTGCCTAAAATTTTGCAGGTAAAAACAGCCCTATCTAAAGCCTCAACCCAAATAAAATGCCCGCCAAGCATCCCAAAACTGTATCGATATAAGCCCTATCATAAGCAAAAAAACCGCTGCCACTACATCCATGTGGTGGCGCTTAGACCATTCAAAAGCTTTTTCTAGGCGCGACGGCAGCCGCAAAAACTGCCTGTCAAACAAATAAAGCAATACGTACCAAAAGACCGGTATCGTAGCTATCCACACCACAATACAATATGGGCACAAAACCCCGATTTCATAAACTGTCTGTTGGAATAACCAGAAAACAAACAAAAGTGCAGCTGTTGAAGCAGCCCCTAAGCAAAGCCAGAACCATCGCTGCAAAGTGGCGCCAGCCAACAAGACTGCTCCCACCACAGCCAGACCACTAAAGCCAGCTACGCCAAGCAATGAGTTAGGAATACCAAACGCTTCAGCCTGGGGCATGCTCACTACAGATCCACAACTAAGAAACGGGTTTATGTCACAGGCCAAAGCAATATCTGGACTCTCGGCCAGCCTGACTCTGTCAACCGTCAAGCCAACAGAAGCCAACAAACCGACAATACCGCCAATAAGTATTACCCAAGGTACAATTTTTTGTAGTTGCGTTTGTTCAACCGAATGCATGCCATCAATAATAACAGACTTAAACCCAATAGGCGCTTGGAGCCGAAATTGCATTACTGCATGTAGCCTTATTTAACTGTCTCGACTATAAAAACCCAAGCTAATGAATCATGTAATTCTCAAAGAATGACTCGACTGTCTCAAAACCTTCTTGGCCAAGCTCGCCATGAGCCCTGCCTTCACCGAAGTCAAAACCTACCAGATTATTACCTAGGGCAGACTTTAAGTCTTTAGCGTGAGAAAAGTCTATCACTTCATCGTCTCTTGAGTGAGAAATATAAACTGGAACATCTATGTCTGTCGCCACCTTAGACGGACCGGTATTTTTCATGTCTATACCCAATGTCAGCGCCATAAAATAACCAGTCTCCACCAGCACCCGGCCCAATAATGGAATGTCTATAGTGCCTTTAGCCAACTTGTACAAATTGCTATATCCAGACTCGGCATAAACGGCCTGGATCTCGTCCATTTCAGCTGCCGACATCAAAGCAATTGAAGCTCCGAATGAGAAACCCCATACTCCAACCTCTTCAATCTCCTTCTCTTGCTTTAGCCATCCTAAGGCCGCCTGCATGTCTTTAGTCTCTTTCGAGCCTAAGCCAGAATAGCTGCCGCCGCTCTCTCCGTGATAGCGAAAGTCAAACATAAACAAATTGTAGTCATCAATCAAACCAGCCGATAGCGGCAGTATGTTACCTTTGTCGGCCGGATATCCATGAAGCGCTACTATGGTCTTGTTCTGGCTGTATTCATCACTCGGCTCTCCGTTTGATTGGCGCGGTATAAACCACCCTGCTATTTCTACGCCATCATCGGTCTCAAAGTGAGCATCTTCATAAACAAGCCCCAGATCTGCTGGTGTCAGCTCGCTTTTAATCAGGCTGGGGCGAACTGCCATAAACACCAACAAGCCAGCCGAAAAAAGTATGGCAAATAGCAAATACACTATCGCCCTTACCCATAGCTTGCTCCAATAATCCTTTATTAGATCCATAATACAATCATACCGCACTATCCTATACCTTCTCAGCATGCAAAAATATAGCTATGAAAATTGCCATTGTAGACAACTACACCGATTGCCTGCCCCAGGTTGAGCAATTGTGCAAAAACGTAGATGCGGATACGGCTCTATTTCGCCCACATAAAATTGGCAACATCTCACCATCGCAATTTGACTTAGCTATTCTTAGTGGCGGCATATGGTATGACGACACAAGCCAGCAATACGCCCACTACGGCAAAGAGTTGTCCTTTATATTGCACAGCGGCCTTCCCGCAATAGGTATCTGCTTGGGCATGCTACTTATGGTGGCGGCTTTTGGTGGGCGCATAGAAGACCTCAGCCACCGATCTATAGGCCCAAAAGACATTTATCTAAACCAAGAAGGCACCTCACAGCTACCCAACACGCCGGCTAAAATTAGCGTTTTTGAAAATCACAGCAAGAGTAGCATCGCTCTGCCAGGCAACCTAGAGTTGTGGGCAGAGTCTGAAGAAGGGGCAGAGATAATATCTCATACTAAACTGCCATTGGTAGGTGTGCAGTTTCACCCAGAACAAAAAACCGACACCACTTCGGAACAGATTTGGCTCGACTTAATAGAAAACGTCACCAATCGATCTAGCTGACAGCAAGGTCGACAACTTCTGGGTCTATTGCAAACATAAAATCTGCTACATCCATGATAATAGTTTTGTTGTGTACTCCAGGATTAAAAGACATAGACTCTTGATCTAAAAAGGCAACATCAACCATTGTCCTCAAGCCGGCAATTTGAGCCAATGGATAACAAGCCCCTATCTCGCATTCCATCTGATCCTTGACCTCCTCCGGCCTGGCAAACCTCGGCCTCTTATTGGCACCGATATGGCTCATTAATTTTTTAATGTCTAAACGCCTATTGCCCTGAATAACAGCCACCACAAACTCCTCTTCGGACTTTAAAAGCAGCGACTTCGCACCTTGCGACATCGACATACCACGTACAGTTGCAGCTTCTTGGCTGGTGTGTACCGGTTCATGTTCTATCACGCCATGCTCTATTCCGTTGTCGCTCAAAAACTGCACAATCGCCGTAAAAGGGTCTGTCTCTAATTTACTCATAAATATCACCCTACCATATTTTAAAAAGCTATAAATACCAACTAAATAACTCTGAACCCTTAACTCTTAAATGCGACCAAATATTTACTGGTTATTGCTGTTGCACCAACTTGATTTATAATTAGATTTACGCAGTTTTTTGGAGGGGTGTCCGAGCGGTTTATGGTGCAGCCTTGGAAAGGCTGTGTGCCGGTTTCCCGGCACCGCGGGTTCGAATCCCGCCCCCTCCGCCAGGAAGGTGACGCCCAGGCTTTTAAGTCTGGGCGTTAGCTTTCTAGTGAAGAAAGCAGGATTCGAAGCCGTATTTTGCGTTAGCAAAATGGGTGCGGGCGCCAAGGAGCAGCGCGCAGAAGCTTCTTAGTTTCGAGCACTGTGACTGCGCATCGCTTGCATTATCCCGCCCCCTCCGCCAGGAAGGTGACGCCCAGGCTTTTAAGTCTGGGCGTTAGCTTTCTAGTG
>CAYQCN010000010.1:0-26287 GCA_964415975.1 uncultured Candidatus Saccharibacteria bacterium
AAAAACTGGAATATATATGTAGAAGAGGACGAAGGCGGCAATCTGCCAGTAGATCTATATATACATCCAGAGCTAGTTAGAGATTTTGATGGTGAGTTGGGTCCGGTTGCTTTTAGAATGCAGTTGGTTGACGACTTATACGATCAAGCAACACGCAGGCTCAGAAGAGATGTTGATCGGGGAGAATTAGATGCTAGCACCACTGAAATTTCTGGCATTGAAGGTGATCGCTACGAAGGGGTAGTCAGAGACGACTATGTTGGCGTTAAGGTAAGTTTGCCGTATCGAGATAAGACTATTTTGATGTGGACAGAGAGCGAGAGTTATATAGACGACTTTGAAGAAATGTTAGATGAGTTAAGTATTAGCAGGTAGTGTTGACTAGATAAAAATGAATTTGTTTAGTTTGAGCTGCTACAATATTGCTAATGAGGCAATCTGATACTTCTGATAAACTTGATTTGATAGCTGCAACCGTGCATGAGCTAAAAACTCCTTTGACGTTGATTAATGGTATGAGCTCAATGCTGGACTCGCAGTTGCACGGAGATCTTAACGATCGGCAGCGTGAGCAAGTTCGTCATATTCAACAAGCAACTCAAAGATTAGGGGCTTTAGTTGAGAGTTTATTGCATGTGGAGAATCTTCCTTACGCGCGCAATCGTCAGCCTGTGCAGCTGCAGTACGAGCTTAAAGCTGTAGCTGAAGAGTTGGCTGAATATGCCAGTGAACGTGATGTCGGTATTGTTTATAAAATGCACAAGACACCACCTGTTTTGGCGGAACCAAGTAGTGTTTATCATGTGTTGAGCCATTCAGTCATGACTGCTATCAAGCACTCTCCATCAGGCTCAACTGTGAACATTGGTGTTAGGCGTCGTAGCGAAGAGGTGGCTTTGTATATTGATTCAAATGGAGCGCCTATTTTGCCCAAAGAAGTCAGCAAAATCGAAAAAAACTTAGGCGTACATCGTCAGCCAATCAAGAGTCAGGGCAATTCGGCCGGACTGAGTTTGTTTATCATCAAATCCATTGTAGAATTTTATGAAGGCAGAGTAAGCGTGTCATCCCAAAATGACAAAGGACGTTTAACTATAAGCCTACCTATTAGTAATCAATTAAGTTTATTCTTATGAAAATTTTATTTGTTGAAGACGATATAGATGTTGGCAAAATGTATGCGGCCCAGCTTCAGCTAGATGGCCATGAAGTTGAAACTGTTCGCACTGCTCAAGAAGCTTTAGACATGCTTGATGCAATTGATGATTTTGAGGTTATTGTGCTCGATATTTTGCTACCTGGCAGTAATGGAATTGCAGTTTTGCATGAGCTGCAAAGCTATGATGATTGGCGCAAAATACCAGTAGTAGTCCTCACAAATGTGACGATTGAAGATCTAGAGATAGGCAATAGGCATCTGCAAGATTTGGGTGTTAAAGACTATTTAGTAAAAATGGACACTTCGCCACAAGATTTGTCTTATGCGGTTGCAACTGCATTAAGCTAAAGGCGTTAAAATAATCTTATGAGTAAATATAAGGCAATAGGTATAATATTGCGCCGAACTGACTACGGAGAAGCCGATAGAGTTTACACGATATTAACACCTGATGGCAAAATTTCTGCTATTGCCAAAAGTGTAAGGAAGATGACTGCCAAGCTGTCAAGGCATCTTGAACTGTTATGTGAGATTGACTTGGTATTAGCAGGCGGTAAAAGACTTGATGTTGTAACCTCGGCTCAGATTAAAAGTAATTATGTGGTTAGCGATGATTATGAATCGTTAAAACGAGGGTTCTTGTTTTTGGAGATGTCTGACAGGCTAAGTGAAGACAAGGATACTGCTGATATATATTACTGTCTTAGAGACGGCCTACAAAGCCTTAAATGTCAGTCCAAACCAACAGCATCAGAGCTTGCCTTCAAGCTAAATCTGCTCAAGTGCTTAGGTCAGGAGCCAAATTTATCTGTAGCAGTCGATACGCAACAACCCATAGAGTCGGGTAGGGATTATAGGTTTGATTATGAAGAAGGTGGGCTCGTTGAAGATGTAGCATCTGATTCTGCAGACAATTTATCGTCAGACGCAATAAAATACTGGCGGATATGTCTGCGTAGTGGCATAGCTAATGCCACTCGTATCAGAGGTGCTGACAACATAGCCGATGATAGCGTGTTGGTGTGCAATAGGTTTTTTGATTATTTGTATGGCATAGAGTTTAAAGCCGACCAAATTTAGTAACATTGTTTAGTTTTACTCTGCCTATAATTTTGGTATAAACTAACTATCATGAGCCAACAAGCTACTTTAGACAAATTAACCAGCCTAGCTAAAAGACGGGGGTTCGTATACCAGGGGAGCGACATCTATGGCGGCCTAGCAGGAACCTGGGATTATGGACCAATGGGAGTTGAATTGAAACGCAATCTTTCAGACCTATGGTGGAAGATGTTTGTTCAAGACAGGGATGATATTTATGGACTAGACTCTTCTATTCTTATGAATGCCGATGTATGGCGATCCAGCGGACACACTGGAGCCGGATTCGCAGACCCTTTAGTAGAGGATGTTGAGACCGGCAAGCGTTTTCGAGCAGACCATCTATTAGAGGATAATGGGGTGGAGGACGCTGAAGCGTTAACTCTAGATGAGATAACGAAAATCATTAGAGAAAAAGACATCAAAAGTCCGGAAGGCAATAAGCTAAGTGATGCACGTGAGTTTAACATGATGTTTGAGACTCATGTTGGACCTATACACAGTGAACATGCTAAGACTTATTTGCGCCCTGAAACCGCACAAGGCATGTTTGTTAATTTTAAGAACGTATTAGACAGCCTATATCCAGATCTACCATTCGGTCTAGCTCAAAGTGGGAAATGTTTCCGAAATGAGATTAGCCCTCGTGAATTTCTATTTAGGGTGCGCGAGTTTGAAATAATGGAGTTAGAGTACTTTATTGATCCTGATGACTGGCAAAATTTGTTTGAGCACTGGCGCAAAGAATTTTACAGATGGTGTGAAGCTATAGGTCTAGACAAGAGCAAAGTACACGAACTAGATGTTCCCGAAGCCGACAGGGCTCATTACTCTGATAAGACTATAGATTTTGAGTACGAATTTAGTTTTGGGACCAAGGAGATAGGTGCTGTTGCATACAGAACTGATTTTGATTTGCGCAATCACACTGAGCATTCAGGTACAAATCTAGAGTATATGCAAAAGGGTAGTAAGGAGCGCATAATACCACATGTCATTGAGCCTACATGGGGGCTAGATCGTAATCTGCTAGCTGTAATGGCTGCAGCTTATCGTGAAGAAGAGGTGGAAGGCGGCACTCGTACATTATTAAAGTTGCCTCATAGCCTTGCTCCAGTAAAAGTAGCAGTGTTTCCGTTGCTACAAAACAAAGACGAGTTAGCCGTAATGGCTCGAGATATTTATAAAAAACTTAAGACTGAGTTTGGCAGTGTTATGTGGGATGGTGGTGGTAATATCGGTAAACGCTATCGTAAACAAGATGAGATAGGAACGCCTTATTGTGTGACAGTGGACTTTGATAGCCTAGAAGATGGCAGCGTAACTGTCCGTCATCGGGACTCTATGGAACAAGAGAGGGTTCAGCCAGACCAGCTGTTAGGTTTATTGAGCGATAGTTAGTCCAAAGAGTTTAGTTAGGTTTTAAAAGTGAAATTATTGCCTAATGGCTGGTTTAATGCGTAATATTTTGTCATCTGAACTGTCGGGCCAACCACGACCGTCTCGGTTGCTGGTTAGGATGTACAAATAGCCGTCGGGACCCTGCTGAACATCTCTTAGGCGGCCATAAGATTCATCTAGAAGTTTTTGTAATTCTAGGCTGTTAGTGTCTAATCTCCATAGCCCCTGACTTCGCAACCCGGCAAAAAATAATTTGTCTTGCCACTTATAAGACAAGACTTCGTCGGTATAAAAGGTCGCGCCGGATGGAGCCCATGTAACTTGGCCACTACTAAGTAGTGGATTCATGTAGTTTTCTACTTGCGGCTCCTCGTCATCGATATCACCTTCATGAACAGGCCACCCGTAGTTGGCTCCAGGCTTTATTAGGTTTATCTTGTCTAACGCTTGAGCACCATGTTCAGTAGCGTACAAGTTGCCTTTTTGGTCCCAGGCCAAGCCTTGGACATTACGGTGGCCGATAGAGTAGACGGGAGAGTCTGCTCTCGGGTTGTCTATTGGTATATTGCCATTGGGTTTGACTCTGAGTATTTTGCCGGCTAGAGAGTTTTTATCTTGAGCGCTGTCAGGCTCTTCCGCGTCGCCAGTTGCAATATATAGGTTGCCATCTGGACCAAAGTCAATCCGCCCGCCATTGTGAGTTCTGGCTCCGGGTATATCGTCAATAATTATCGATTCTTCTACGAGACTTTCCCCATTGTAACGATATCGTGATACTTGATTGTTTTGAGTTTGGTTTGTGTAATAAATGTAAACATAGCGATTGTTGTCGTAGTTGGGGTCTAGGGCTATTCCGAGTAAGCCTCCTTCAGCATCAGCTCCAGGCAATTCAAGTAAAGGCTTGTCTAGTAATCTTGAGTTTTCTATCTTTCTGACGCGGCCAGGTCTTTCAGTAAAAAACATATTTCCATCCGATGTAAAATCGATCGACCATGGGGCTTCTAGGTCTTTGGCAATAGTTTCTATCGATATATCATCAACACTCTTGCGGACAACTTCACTACCCGGCGGCTCTTGCCATATCGCCACAGGAGAGTATATAGCCACAGTTGTACCGATTACCCCTACTAAAACTGCAATCGAAGCCGATATTAATGTTTTAGGGTGTTTGTTTTTTAATCTTGTGATAAGCATATAGGCATTATAGCGTGAAGTAGAATCTTTATATAGTGTAGGTCGAGTCAATTCTAGCGCTATTTGTGCTTATATCGCCGTGTTCGTAAAAAATTCGTAGTCCATGTGGGTAGACGTGGGTTAATATCGGTTGTATATTGTAGTTAGTGGGTAGCAGTGGGTAAGACCCACAGCAGCAATCCAAGGAAAGTTAACATGGCAAAACTCGATTACTTTCAGCGCAAGTTAGATAGCAAGCACCGACTCAGTATTCCAGCTGAGGTGCAAGCTGAGCTCGACAATGAAGAGGTAGTTATTACCCTTGGTTTCGGGCCATATTTGCATATGTATAGTAAGCGAGTGTGGGACGCCGAGATGGAACCGGCATTGGCTGGCGATATTCTTGATGAGCGCATAGCTGATTTAAATGTTAAGTTTAGATTCGGCAAACAAATCGCTTATCCTGATAAAAAGCAAGGTCGCATAACAATCGAGCAACACTTGCTTGACCATGCAGACATAAAAGACACAGTCATTGCAGTTCGCGTCGGAACATACTGGAGACTTATGAGTCCGAGGCAGGCCAAAACCAAAAACTAAAGATACGGCCCAAATAATTTCGTTAATCAAACATTAGATTTGCACCTTGATAAAACAAAAACAAACACAAGCATTCGAGATCAGCTGCGTGGCAGTCAGCGGGTGATTCTAGGGCGATACACCTGAAAAACAACCCTCGCACCTCAAATCTCCAAACAACAACTCCACCTCACACGTCTCTCTTTTTAAGGAATTATTATAATTCCTTACCACAACTACCCTCCCTCCACTATTACTGTGGAGAGACGGGGTATATAAAACAAAAACTTTCAAAACAAAAAGCTGACTGCTACGTAGGTGATCTCGGACATGCAAAAACAAACACAAACACCATCAAACCAGCATCAGCCAGTATTGCTAGAAGCAGTCATGTATTATCTTGCTCCGCAAGCAGGGGAGCGGTATATAGATTTGACTGCAGGCTATGGGGGCCACGCGGCCGCCATAATGTCATGTAGTGGCTTTGAATCCGGTCATATTTTAATCGACCGCGATCTTAGTGCTATTGGCTATTTGCAGGATAAGTTCGCCGACAATCAAAACATTAAGATTGTGCACAGCGATTACGAAACGGCTTTACAGGCTCTAGATTTTGGTTTTGATATGGTATTGGTAGATTTAGGCGTGTCGTCACCGCAACTTGACAATTTAGATCGTGGGTTCAGCTTTAAAGACGAAGCAGAGCTTGATATGCGAATGGATCAGACACAAAAGAATACTGCTGCTGATTTTGTAAATACACTTTCAGAGCGAGATTTGGCAGATTTGATCTATCGATATGGAGAAGAAAGACAGTCACGTTCTATTGCGCGCAATATAGCTCGCCGTAGACCTATATCGACTACCAAGGAACTGGCAGATGCAGTGATTGGTGTATACAGAGGTAAGTCTCGTATACATCCAGCTACACGCACGTTTCAGGCATTAAGAATTGCAGTCAATGATGAGCTGGGCCAACTAGAGCGCAGCTTGCCCATGATCGAATCTATACTTAACCCGGGCGGAAGGGTAGCTATTATCAGTTTTCACAGTCTAGAAGACAGAATTGTCAAGCATTTTATCCGTCAAAGCTCACTTGAACCACTGCATAAAAGCGTGGTACAAGAAGAGTACAGCCAAGTTTCCAACCCGCGTGCTCGTAGCGCTAAGCTCCGAGCAGCGATCAAAAATAAAAAAGGTCACCCTGATTTGAGAGAACTCAAGTCAGACAAAAATAAACAGGAGGTAAGATATGGCCATTAAAGTTACAGCAAAAGGCAGCAATGCTCGTACTCAGCGAGTAGAAGTAAAGGTTCTCGAGCCGGCAGCCGTATAGGACGGTCTGCTCACGAAATTTTGGAGATGCCAAATACTGGCATCTCCAAAACCCTAAAAAACAAAAACAGGAAATATAAAAATGTATTCACAACAGGCAATGTATCGCCGAAGGCAGTCACGTAATGTGGGGCGTAGTCGAAATATGAAGTCTCACAACGTATCTAAGTCTATGGGGCCAGTGACAACCACTTTGTTCTTTGTGGCTATCATTGCAGTTTTAGCTTTGCTGTACCTCACTCAGGTAACTAAGACGAGTGTTTATGGATATGAAATCAACCGTTTAGATGAAGAGCAGCAGGCATTGCTTGAACGGCAGCAAGAACTGCAGGTTGAAGCGGCACGTTTACAGTCGGTAGCACGCATTGAAGACTCTTCGGTAGTAATAGACATGGAGCCAGAGTCGAGCATAACCTATGACAGGCAGTAGAGCACGATTATTTATCATTGCAACCGTATTTGCACTACTCGGTAGTGCAATCGTGCTTCGTTTGGGTTACTTACAGGTTGTGCAGTATGACTATTTTTCAGTCTTAGCAACCGAAACGCATATGCGCAAATTTGAAATACCAGCTCAAAGAGGCAATATTTTTATGCAAGACAGGGGTGATACAACTCCTGTCGCTATGAACCGCAATCGCAAGACTCTGTATGCTGACACGAGGTACATTTATGAAATGGATGAGGTGTTGCATCATCTCGAAACTGTTTTAGGGGAGGATTACAGCGAAATTATCCATGCAGCTGATGGGTATGTCGAGCTAGAGCGAGAGATTGATTATGATGCTGCTATGTCTCTTGAGGAGCTTGAGATGTCGGGTATAGGTCTATCTGATAACTATGTGCGGGTATACCCAGAGGATAGCTTAGCTAGTCAGGTACTAGGCTTTGTTAACGGAGATGGCAAAGGGCAGTATGGCATTGAAGAATTTCTCAATGATAAGCTGTCTGGACAGCCGGGGATGTTTGATGCTCGCACCGACAGTCGCGGCATACCTTTGGCAACTGACGATAATATAAATACTAAGCCTAAGCCCGGAGCTGATGTAGTACTCAGCATAGACCGGAATATACAGGCCTTTACAGAAGCAGCACTAGAAGAGGGGATTGAAAAGTATGATGCCGATTCTGGGCATGTGATAATCATGGAGGCAGATACAGGGGCCGTATTAGGCATGGCAAATGCTCCTAGCTTTGACCCAAACCAGTATGCTGAAGTTGATGATTATAGTCTGTTTCAAAATTCTACAGTCAGCAGTCAGTTTGAGCCAGGCAGTGGCTTTAAGATGTTCACTATGGCTGCCGGCCTAGATGATGGCGCGGTCTCCCCCGATGATACGTATGAGGACACCGGGGCTGTTAATGTAGCAGGCAGCCGAATTAGTAATGTGCTAGCACCCCAAGGTGAAACTAGTATGACAACTGTTATAGTCAGTTCACTAAATACTGGTGCTGTACATGTTCTAGAGCAGCTTGGTGGCGGTGAGATTAACAGTCAAGCCAAACAGAAGCTGCACGATTACTTCAAGCAGCAGTTTCGACTAGGCGAGCCGACCGGCATCGAGCAACCAGGAGAAAGCGTAGCATCAATGCACGAGCCTGGCAGTGTTGGCCAAGTAGAGTATGCCAATATGGCTTTTGGCCAAGGTGTCGCTACTACTCTGGTGCGCATGACAGTCTCTATAGGCGCTCTGGTCAATGACGGCACGATGTACAAGCCAAGACTAGTTGATTATTACATCGATGGAGATGATGTTGTACATTCGCAGCCTGAAGTAGTCGCAGATGATGTGGTGTCGCCTGCAACCTCACGGCAACTGAGAGAAATGATGCAAGAGGTAGTCGAAAGTGGCGGCGGCTACGGAACGCAGATTGAAGGATATAAAATAGGAGGTAAGACCGGCACAGCAGAGGTTCCAGACCCAGATGGGGGGTACTTCGAAGATCGTTATGTCGGTACATTTACTGGCTTTGCTCCGGTCGACGATCCGAAATATGTAATGACAGTTCGCTTGGATAACCCAAGAGCATCAGGCTATGCCGGCAACCAAGCCGGAGAGATATTTGGAGATATAATGCGCCAGCTTATTGGCTATGGCGGTATTCCTCCTACAGATTAAAAATGGTATAATATGCTTTAGTAGATAAGCGGCAAAACAAAATTATGCAGACAATAAACAATATAGGCAGTCTAGAAAATGTAGTACTTGATGTAACTATTGCGGTTATTGCTGGCTTTGCTTTGGCGATACTTATAACTCCAATATATACACATTTTGCATTTAAATATAAAGCCTGGAAGCAAATACGAGATACTTCTACGTCAGGAGAGAAAGCACCTGTGTTTTATAAACTGCACGCTGATAAGCATAAGCGCAACATACCGACAATGGCTGGAATAATTGTTATAGCCTCTGTCTCTATTTTTACTATATTGTTTAACTATAGTTTAGCCCAGACAATATTGCCTCTAGCTGCACTGGTAGGCGCAGGAGCGGTAGGTCTCTTCGATGATTACATCAATATTAGAGGTCAAGGCAAAGGTATAGCGGGCTTGAGATCTCAGATGAAATTTAGTCTCATATTGGGCATAGCTTTGGTTATTAGCCTATATGCATTCTATAAACTGGAGTATACCTCTTTAGCGGTACCCTTTTTGGGTCAAGTAGAATTCGGCTGGCTGATAGTGCCAGTATTTATACTGGCTATAGTCTCAACAGCTAATGCAGTCAACATTACCGACGGGCTAGACGGGCTAGCTGGTGGCTTGCTAGCGATCGTTTTTGCAATCTATACCATGATTGCCATGCTACAGGGCAACATAGGTATTGCAGTTTACTGCGCCACAGTCTTAGGTGCCTTACTGGCTTACACTTGGTTTAATATTTATCCCGCTAGATTTTTCATGGGGGATGTGGGCTCGTTTGCGCTTGGAACTAGTCTGGGCGTAGTAGCGATGCTGACCAACACAGTGCTGCTGCTACCCTTTATTGGAGCTGTATTTGTTATTGAGGCTGGATCGAGCAGTGTTCAACTTTTATCTAAGCGCTTTTTGGGTAGAAAAATATTTAAATCTGCTCCCATTCACCATCATTTCGAGGCTATTGGGTGGCCTGAGACCAAGGTGACGATGAGGTTCTGGATACTCGGAGCCACAGCTGGTGCCGCCGGACTGGTGTTAGCTATACTTGGAGGCATGTTGTGAGTAGAGGACAGCGTAGACATCGGCCAGATGTAGGAATTATATTGTTGGTTGGAGTATTGCTTGCCTTTGGCTTGGTTGTGATATATTCAATCAGTCCGATATTAAGCCAAGAGCTAATGCAGGATGCTGGGCGGAACTATTTTTTTTACAATCAGTTGCTACATATAATTATTGGATTGATACTTTTTGTTGTAGCATCCCAGTTTCCTCTTAAATGGTGGAGGAAAGTTTTACCTTGGATGGCCGGATTGACTGCAACTATGCTGATAGTTATGCTGATACCTCAAGTAGGCATAAGCGAGGGCGGAGCTACTCGGTGGCTGGGGTTGGGCCCATTCAGTTTTCAGCCGGCTGAGCTGGTCAAGTTCGTGGCAGTAATTGGCACAGCTGCATGGTTTGCAAGCTTGTCTAAGAATGAGATTAAAGATTACAGGTTTACGTTGCTGCCAGTTATTATCGCTTTAGCTATTTTGGCCTTATTTGTGGTATTTCATCAGCGAGACCTAGGCACCATGCTGGTCGTTGCCTTAATAATCGGCTCTATATTCTTTGTGAGCGGGGTTAAGTGGCGGCATCTAGCTGCTTTATTAGCGGCTGGTGGTGTTGCGGGTGTGCTTAGTATAATTATGTTTCCGCATCGAATGGAGCGCATCAGTACTTTTTTCAGTCCAAGTGAAGGCCTCGCAGAGAGCAGCTATCATCTACATCAAGCTTTGATAGCGGTCGGTTCTGGCGGTATTTTCGGTTTAGGTTTGGGCGGCAGTGTGCAAGTTTATGGCTATTTGCCGGAGGCGGCCAACGATTCAATATTCGCTATTATAGCTGAGACCTTTGGCTTAGTGGGGGCTTTATCTTTAGTAGTATTGTTTGCTATGCTCATTTATCGGTGTTTACTGGTGGCAAGCAGAAGCGACAATATTTTTGCCCGCTATATAGTCGTAGGTATAGCTATATGGATCGGCGCCCAGGCGATGATGAATGTTATGGCTATGATTGGTATTATACCTTTAACGGGTATAACATTGCCCTTCTTGAGTTATGGGGGCACCAGTATGGTTATGGTGTTGTTAGCCATGGGTGTCGTAACCCATATTTCTAAGTACACAGTAAGGATCCCAAATGAAAATAGTCGTCAGCGGCGGGGGGAGCGGCGGTCACATAACGCCCATACTGGCCGTCGCACATCATCTCAAGCAGCGTAACAATCAAGTTTCGTATATCGGTATAGGTTCTTCTCAAGAGGAGGCTCTCTTTGAAGGTGCCGATATTGAGCAGTTTCGCATCACTACTGGAAAGTTTAGGCGATACAGTGGCTTAAGGTGGTGGCAACAGTTATTAAAAGTTCGTACAATCTTGCTCAATATCAGGGATATGTTTCGGTTTGTCTGGGGTTGCTTGCTCAGCTTTTGGCTGCTTTTAAGACTCAAGCCAGACCGGGTTTTTATAAAAGGTGGCTATGTGGGACTCCCGGTTGGATTGGCAGCTTGGAGTTTGAGGATACCGTTTATAATACATGAATCTGACTCTGTGCCCGGTCTAACTAATCGTATCTTGTCTAGATTTACCCAATATCGACTTGCAGGGTTTGATATAGATGGATTTAAAAATCTTGGCAACCCTATACGCGAGTCATTGTTAGTTCCACTAGAGCTTGATAGGTCTAAGTTTTATATAGAAAGTGAAAAGCCTGTATTGTTGGTGACTGGTGGTAGTTTAGGGTCTGCGCAGCTGAATGACACAGTTATAGAGATGGCTAAGATGCACGAAGATTTCGAAATTATTCATATCTATGGAGGAAATAGGCCGCTTGATCTGCCTGAATTATCTCATTATCACCCATACCAGTTTTTGACCAATGAGATGGCTCACGCTTTACGGCTTGCAGATGTTGTGGTCACCAGGGCGGGAGCCAATACTCTTAGCGAGTTAGCGGTACTGGGCAAGCCGAGTATAGTTATTCCACACCCCAATCTCAGCGGCAATCATCAGTCAAAAAATGCTCAGCAGTGGCAAGATGCCATAAAGTTGTTGCCTCAATCTGACTTAAGTGCGCACAAGCTGTTTGAGACAATCTGTGCCATATTAGACGATAAAGATGAGCTTGATAGGCTCTCAGCCACTATAAGTGGTTATTCAAGGCCTACCGCAGCTGCTGATATCGCAGACTACATCATTTCTATTGAAGGCGCGGGGGTGAACAAATGACAAGACAGTCGCTTAAAAAGCGTAACAAATCAAGAGCTAGGCCCTCAGGCAAAGTTAAGCAGTCTAATTCATTTCCTGCTAGCTATTACAGAAGCAACAACAACTCACCGAAAAGGAAAAGACGAAATACAGTAAATGAGGGCAAGCCAAATTGGATGATACCGGCAGCAATTTTGGTATTAATACCAGTTGTTTTAGCGGCGATGCATTTTGGCACTATAGACGAAGTAGAGGTTTTAGGGCTAGAAAACTCAGATGATAAGAACGCGCTTAAGGGGCAAGTATATGATCAGTATCGATATCTATGGCAGCCGTATTTTAACAATTTCGAATTTACAGAAGAGGTTGAGCAGAGTGGACTGGTGTCTGCTACGTTTGAGGTAAGTTGGCTAGAACAAAAGCTTATAGTTAACCCCAAGCCGAGTGAAGAGGAGGTATCGCAAGATATAGTTATCAATTGGCAAAGTGGAGAAGGAGTGTATGGGGTAAATAGCCATGGCTTTGTAGCCGATAGCTCCGAGCGTCAGGATCTGCCCAAGGTAAAAGACGAATCCAGTCTAGACATAGATATAGGAGATAGGGTAGGGCCCCGCAGCTTTATTGATTTTGTCGTAGAGATTGAAACAAGTGGCGTCAATGTGGAGCAATATCGTGTCATAGACACAACACGTGAACTATATGCGGATACTCCAGATGGATATTTTGTGCGCTTTGATACAGAAGGGGATCCTATAATACAGATTGAAAATGCCAATAGAGTTAAATCGCAAGCAGATAGCATAGATGAATATATAGATGTTCGCATACCCTTCAAAGCCTACTATCGATAACCCGCTCTTCTCCACTTGTTCGGTTTTTGTTTGATAATATAATGTATAAGTGAAATACTTTAAAAAACATACTTAAAATATTAAATTGTATTACTGTCAAACAACTATATAAAAAAGATAGGGAGGGCAGAAGAGGGGAAAAGTGTCAATTTTTTTAAAGTTGCAAGCTTTTCTGTGGAAAAGTGATACTCGTCACAACAATTATATAATGTTGTCAAAAAAATGACAGACGGAGCTAAGCTTGCGTTTAGGGCATAGTCACAAATGTTTATAGCTACTGTTTAAATAAAATTCGTCAGCCGTACAAGACTAGCGGTAAATGCGTATAAAAATGACAAGTAGGACGTAAAGCCGATTCTAGCCCCCTACTTTGAACGACTGCATACACCCATATCTAAACAAATATATAACGTCGCAAAATATACATTGTGCGACGTTGCATATTAAAGACTTTCCCAATTTAATGCTCCTCTACACTCTACCTATTTGTGGCTTTGTTTTAATATATACGCTTTCTTTAAATTCCAACTGAGCTTTTTGTACACCCACTCTATCTCGATCTTGTTTTGTACCATTATTCGTTTATTTTTTGTGTTTATCTTAGATATCAATAATTTCTACTTTGCCTAAATAGTTTTATTTATTTTATTATATAGAACAAAAAACGAACATTACCCGAAGCTACTTTTTTCTTAGTTTTACTGCCTCATTGGGTTTTAGGCTAGAATCATCTGATTTTACGGCTTGTGCTTGCTTAGAGCTGTCTTTGTGATGCGCTGAGCGACCTTTTTGAGGCTGTTGGCCTTTTACTTTTGTGTTCTTTTGCTGTTGTTTTTGATCATTGTGCTGCTTAGCTTGATTGTCTTTAGGCCGTTTATTAGCTTGATTGTTCCTGTTTTGTCTATGGCTGGCTTGGTGGCTTTGAGGGGGCTGCTTCTTCGGCTCTGACCAGGCTTTAATAATAGAATCAATCTGCTCGCGCCTAGAGGCATAATTACTGCGAGAGTTCTCTATAATATTAGGTATAAAGTCGGTTTCTACTTGTGGCACTCTCAAAGAGCGGGCTGTAAAAGACCCGGCCGATTCGCCATCTATGCTCATGCTGACTATAAAATGCTGGTTGTTGAGTTTGATTAAGTCTTCGCCTTCAAAAGTTGGTGCAAAGTACTTGGCTAGGTATGGAGCGTCGTCGGCGCTTACTCGAAAAGATATTTTTGTTCCAACATTGCCAAAAACAGCGTCCCTGACTTCCTGTGGCATTTGCGATATGTATTGGTTGGCTATCGTCAGGTTTAGGCCGTACTTTCTAGCCTCTGAGAGTATGACAGCGAATGAGTCGGTGGCGAAGTTTTGAAATTCATCGACATAAAGGTTGAAAGGCCTGCGGGCTTCAATGCTGGGTATGTCGGCGCGACTCATGGCAGCCAGCTGTATTTTTGTTACTATTAAGGAACCTAAAGTAGCGGCATTGTCTTCACCGACTTGGCCACGGCTGAGGTTGACTATAAGTATTTTGCCTTCATCCATCATGTGGCGAACATTGAAAGCGCTTTGTGGTTGACCGATTATATTTCTTACCAGCGGGTTGGCGGTAAAAGCACCTACCTTGTTTAAGATGGGCGCTACAGCCTCTGAAGCAAACTTTTCGTTCCAGGACGAAAATTCATTAACCCAAAAGTTTTTTACTACAGGGTCTTGGATCTGACTGATAACATCTTCTCGGAACTGTTTTTCAGTCAGCATTCTGGTGATACCTAAAAGAGTTGAGTTAGGGTAATCGAGCAGAGCGAGAATTGTATATCGCAGTATGTATTCCAGTCTCGGCCCCCACGAATAACCGAACATACGCTTTAAAGAGCCGACTACTTCAGATGATATGTGGCTTTTCATGGATGGGTCTGGTACCTCCAACGGGTTGAAGGCGATGGGGTACTCGGTGTCAGCCGGATTAAAGTAGACTACATCCTCTACTCTGTTCTGAGGTATATATCTTAATACATCACTAGCGAAATCACCATGTGGGTCGATAACTGCAAAACCGCTGCCATGGTAGATGTCTGATAGGGTTAGAAGCAAAAGCAAGTAAGATTTGCCTGTACCAGTTTGACCCACTATATACACATGCCTGCCTCTGTCGGTCCGTTTCAAGCCAAACTGCTGGTTGTAGCCACGGAAGGTGGTAGTACCGATGGGGCTAAGGGCTTCACTTGGAGTCGTTTTTGTGGTCGGTAAGTCAGAGGGGGGTTCGGCAGTTTTATTGTTGGCCCAGACCATATTAGGCGTCTCGACGTTGGCATGCGGCAGATGGTACAGGCTAGCTAGCTCTTCTATGTTCAATATCGAACCCCTGTCTAAGAAGAGTCGAGCCCGGTATTCTTTCAGAGCCTCTTGGTTGGTTAGTATCTTGCCTGTCTTGAAGCTGTTATTTGTATCGTTAAACTGCTTGAAGGCGCCTACAAGCGCCTGGATTCGTAGTCTGGTTAAGTTTTTATCGTTCCCTACATGCACTAGCCTTATTTTCACATGGTAGCCAAGCTTGGAGCTTTTATCGTTGGCAGCTTGAATCATAGCTTTTTGGTTATCGCTGAGTTCTGGTGTCTTCTTATCACCCTCTTCTGGCGGTCGCCATAGAGCGATAAAGAAATCGATGGCAAGTCTTTGTATTTTGCCCAATACTCCCGACCCACTTGACGAGCCACCGTTCTTCATTCTGGCTGTGAAAGCTTCCGATCTTTTTTGCCAACTGTCATCAGCAGGTCTTGCTAGTATTTGTATCCAAGCCTGCTCGCCTGGCTCTTCTAGCTTAGCCAAGACTGCAGTTATACCTCCTAACGGATCAACCTCAAAGCTGTTGAAGGTACGTATAGGCAAAGCGTCGTTGTTGGCAAGTTTAAGCTCCACTGACTGTGCATAGTTAGAGCTGTCTAGCTGTATATCTGTATAATCTTGTTCTACCGCGGTTATATTTACGCTAGGGTACTGGGCATAAAGCTGACCTTCTACGAAGTTGCGTAAGTGCTGAGGTGTCCATATATAGAATTTTATCTTTTGTTCAACAGCTGCTATTTCGAAGCTGATATGCTCCTGTATTCCACCTTCTTTAACTATCTCTTGCTTAGGTCTTAATATCCCGTGAAGGCTGGCAAACAGCTGCTCTGCAGACAGCTCTCGCTTTTCGTTGTTGCGCGGTACTTCTAGCAAGAGTAGGGTGTATTTTGACTCCCCTACCCAGCGCTGTTTGCGTATGTTTTGCCATATAAAAAATCCAAGCACAGCTACTACGATAATCCAGCCACCCCAATCAAATAGGAATCGGCCCAAGAGCTGGATTATGCCGAATAGTATGCTAAAGAGTAGATCCATTAGTGGGTTTATTCATTGAGCGCGTAGGTGGCTTTAGCTACTCGCTTAAACTGCTCCTTCCCTTGTAAGTTTAATATAATTGTAGTCGGTTTAACATGGCGTTCGTCCAGAACACGTTTTATTATCTCGTCTCGGTGCAGTGGTGATTCTTTTTTAAGAATTTTCTCTATTACGTCGGCTACAGTTCCAGTACTAAAGCCCCATTTGTCTAATGCATACACACCTCTGCCTACGAGTATAAATCGCCCATCTTTAATTAGCTCATTGTGTATGGCTTGAGTTGTTACATCCTTTCTTTTGAAATCGGAGTTTCGTATAGAGTCGGCTATCTCATTAAAGTGCATCGGTTTTTGGTTGCGCTGCAGTACAACATATATTTTGTCGCGTATGCTTTTTGGATTGACTTCAGGCCAGGTGTCGAGACCCCACTTATCATCCAGATTAGATAGGCCTTTAGTGCTGCGAGCCAGTCCATGTAAGTGGTGTTTTTCGAGCTTGCTTGCAAACTTTTCATGTAGTTGATGGATATCAATCGGTTTGTTTAGAGCTTTTACTGCATTTATTAATTCTGTGCGCAGTGCCTTCAAGGTTTTATGGTCGTGATGGCTGTGAAGCATAAGACTGTGATGGAAATAGTCATTTTCGGGAATTACAGTAATATCATCTACCAAATGGGCTAAAAAATTTATATGGCTGTGCAGTTCCGATTTAAGCTGTTCTGCTACTTCGTGTAAGGGGGCTATACGGCCTAAAGATTCAAGTACATTCGTAAATTGCTTATTTATAGTTTCAATATGCTCGTGCTCTATTTGCTGGAGCTTGAGTACAGTTTGCTTCTCTATTTGCCTAACTCTTTCGCGAGTTATGCCCAGAGCATTACCAATCTCCTCAAGCGTTTCTTTTCGGTCTCTTAGCCCAAAACGTCTTTCTATGATTTCTCGTTCTCGCTCTTTTTCTATTGTGTCTAGTATATCAGCTACCAGCTGCTCAATATCGAGCTTGGTCGTTGCAGTTGTTTCCATGAGTATCTCTTTGTTAATGCCTCATATGATTATAAAACATAGAGATACTAGTGTCAATTGAAACAAGACTAACAGTTTGTTTAAGATTTAGATCTATTTTTCTTTGATTTGCCGCGTTTTTTGGGCATTGCCAAGATTTTCTTGGCAGTTTCCTCGTCAATCGATTCTGGTTCGTAATCGTTAGGTACTTTGGCGTTCTTTTTGCCGTTGGTTACGTACGGACCAAATCTACCGTTGAGAACTTTTATATCGCCAAAATCAGCTATGTTGCGTTTGGCGTTTTGCTCTCGACGATCACTTAGCAGTTTGTGGGCGGTATCTTCGTCGACATCGAGAGGGCTAGCTACATCCGGCGGTAGCGGTGCATAGAGAGAGCCTGATTTCACATAGGGTCCGTAGCGTCCATAAGTTGTAGTTATCTGATTGCCGTCTGTATCGGTGCCAACTGTTCTGGGTAAATCGAGTAGTTTTAGAGCATCTTCTAAGGTTACTTCGTGCATATTCATGTTCTTTGGGATTGGCGCGAACTTAGGCTTTTCATCATCTTCGGCGTGTCCAAGCTGCAACATTGGTCCATATCGTCCCATTCTGGCGATTATCGGCTTGCTGGTTTTAGGGTCAATACCTAATTCGCGTGCGCCGCTAGCCTCTTCCCGGCTTAATGATTCAGCAGCAGCTACTTGCTTCTCAAAAGGCTTATAAAAATCAGCAATCATCTCTTCCCATCCTTCTTTGCCTTGAGTGATGGCATCAAACTCTTCCTCTACTTCTTTGGTGAAGTCGTAATCTACTATATGAGCGAAGTTTTTAGTCAAGAAATCATTTGCTAAAAAAGCTATCTGGGTTGGCAGCAGCTTATTTTTATCTTTGCCATAAAGAATTGTCTCCTTGCTTTCTGATGGCTCTTTGTTAGGTTCTGCGCTTATTACAGCTATTTCGCGCTCTACGCCTCTTACGTCGCCTTTTTCTACATATCCTCGATCTTGCACAGTCGATATAGTGGGTGCATATGTAGATGGCCTGCCGATTCCCATGCTCTCTAGTTTTTGCACTAATGCCGCTTCACTGTAGCGTGCTTTAGCACGTTTTATAGTCTGACGGGCTTCAATTGACATCAAGTCTAGGCGTTGATTCTCAGACAAGTCTGGCAGTAATGTATCAGATGCACTACTGTCTTTATATGCTGCCATCCAGCCTGCAAATGTTACCACCTCCCCTTCGGCCTTAAAGCTTTGCTCTATCGCCTCGGATTTTACTGATACTGAGGTCCTATTGAGTTGAGCCGCAGCCATCTGGCTGGCTAGAGTTCTGCTGCGTATCAGGTTATACAGTCGTTGCTGGTTCTCATCGCTTGCAACCTTGGCTTTTGAGAGGTCGGTGGGGCGGATAGCTTCGTGAGCTTCTTGAGCTCCAGACCTGTTTTCATAGTTGCGCTGTTTTATATAATCAGAGCCGAATTCGGATTTGATTACATCGACTGCCTGCTGGCCAGCACTTTTGGCAAGAGCTACCGAGTCAGTTCTCATATATGTAATGTGTCCTGCTTCATAAAGACGTTGTGCTAGGGTCATGGTCTGTCTGACACTAAAACCGAGCTTTCTTGCTGCAATTTGCTGCAGTGTTGATGTAGTAAATGGCGGCTTCGGGTTACGTGATGACGGCCTTTTATCTACAGACTTTACATAAAATTCTGAATTAGAAGCTGCTTTTACTATGCTTCTGGCCTCATTTTTGTCGGTAATCGTGTCTTTTATTTCGGTTTGCAACTCTGCCTTGTCGTCAGTTTGTAATTTTGCAGTTATCTTGTAATGCTCTTTGGGTTTATAGTTTTCTATTTCTCGTTCTCGTTCTACTATCAGCCTGACAACAACTGATTGGACGCGACCTGCACTCAGGCCTGGTTTTACCTTGCGCCACAAGACTGGCGATAGCTTATAGCCCACCAGTCGATCGAGCACTCTTCTGGCTTGTTGGGCATTAACGAGACCCATATTTAACTTTCGTGGATTCTCTATAGCACTGTTGATGGCTTCTTTAGTAATCTCGTGAAAAGCTATACGCTTGGTTTTATCTGCGTCAAGATCTAGAGCCTCCATGAGGTGCCATGCTATCGCCTCCCCTTCTCTATCTTCATCCGTTGCTAGCCAGACTGTATCGGCTCCTTGAGTTGCCTTCTCAAGTTGCTTGAGCTGCTTTTTTTTGTCGTCGGGAACTATGTAAGTGGGCTCGAAGTTGTTTTCTACATTTATGGCCAAGTCTTTTTTGGGTAAGTCTCTGACATGTCCATAGCTAGACAAAACGCTAAACTCTGAACCCAAAAAAGATTCAATAGTCTTGGCTTTGGCAGGTGACTCAACGATTACTAGTTGTGTTTTCATGCTTATATATCTTTATCTTAATTATATTGTGAATGCAACCACTCTATACATACTTTATTAAAGCAGACAAGCAATGTTTTACTTGTTGACCCATTTATCTCCTACTCTAATTACTGCCCCATTAATCTCTAGAAGGCTAATGGATTGGTTGAAGGAGGCTGGATCAAGCCCGGTTTTTTCTATTATTTTAGCTGCATCAGCGTTTTCATCCTTTAGTACGGAAATAATTTTTTGCTCTTCATCGCTTTGGGGTTGATAGGTTGTGCCTTTTTCAGTGCTGAGACCTAACTCCTCCAGTATGTCTTCAGCGTTTGTAACTAAAGCCGCCCCCGCTTTTATCAGGTTATTTGTGCCTTGACTTTGAGGATTTGTTATATTTCCTGGTACAGCCAGAACATCGCGATTTTGATCAAGCGCAAAACTAGCCGTTATAAGTGCTCCACTTTTTTCAGCGGCTTCAATCACTAGTGTTGCTTGGCTTAACCCAGATATAATACGGTTGCGTGCCGGGAAGTGTTGTTTGAGCGGAGGTGTGCCCGCCTCATACTCACTTACCAAGCCACCGCCGTGCTTTAGTATGTCTTTGGCTAAATCTCTGTGTCGAGATGGATAGATATTGTCAAGGCCACAAGCCATTACCGCTATAGTGAATCCTCCTGCTTTTAAGGCTGCTCTATGGGCGTAGCCATCGACGCCCAGCGCTAGGCCGCTGACTATACCTACCCCAGCACTCGCTAACTCGCTAACAATTCTATTGGTCATTTCTCTACCATAGGCCGTAACTTTACGTGAACCTACTACTGCTACAAGTGGTAAATTTTGTGACAGCTCACCGCACGTATATAGTCGCTTAGGCGGACTGGCGATTTCTTTTAAATTTGCTGGGTATTGCTTCGAAGGTTTGCTGATTGTTTGAATATTCATATTTATAGATCAATATAGTTGACAAATAAACAAATAAGTGATAAAAATAATGCGTAAGAGCAATTTTTTGCTCTTAGTACCTCCCATACTATACTGACATTGCCGTCGTCACAATCTACCCTCCAGCAAAACGGCGCACGGCACTGTCATGCCCCTTCAAAATCGCATCTGGTGTCGCTGATGCGTTTTGTTTGAAGGGATGCATAAGGCCGTAAGCTATTCCCCACCCAAGCTTGCGGTCTTATTTTTTAATAACTAAAAAATATTGTAAGTGTGAGCTTTAAAATCGTCTATTGCAAAGTCTTTGACAATTTCCTGACAGGTATTTAAGATTTCATTCATACTGATAAGCTCTTGCTTTGAGAAATTACTCAACACAAACTCTTTGCTGTTTGTGTTTTCTCGGTATTCATTATTTATTCCAATCCTGACTCGGTTAAAATCTTTGCCTATCTGCCTTATTATCGACTCAACGCCATTATGTCCGGCGCTTTCCCCGCCCAGTCTAGTACGCACAGCACCAAATGGCATGGCTATCTCGTCATGTATGACTAAGATGTCTTTGCTTTCTATTTTGTAATATTGCGCCAGAGAGCTAACCGCTCTGCCGCTTAGGTTCATATATGTATGAGGCTTTGCTAAAAGCAGCTTGGCTTGGCTAATATTCACTTCCGCTACCATACTAGATGATTTTTTGGCTAGCTTAAACTTTGCTTCAGCGATGCTGGCTATATAATCTACAGCTATAAAGCCTATATTATGACGGGTATAAGTGTATTGGTTGCCTGGATTGCCCAGTCCGACAATAAGCTTCACGACCCTTCGCCTGCCTTGTGCTTGCTGCGCCACTGAAATCTAAGAGGTGTGCCTTCAAATGAGTAAGACTCCCTCACCTGGCTTTCTATGAATCGTTTATAAGACCAGTGCAAGTAAGGAGTGTGACTGCCAAAGACGGTAAATGTAGGTGGTTTGATGTCTGTTTGAGTTATATAGTTAAGCTTGGGGTGAAAGTTTTTTAGCCCCGCGGGAGGGTGTTGGTTTATGGCATCTTGCAAAGTGTCGTTCAGATCTTTGGTCAGCACCGTCCTTTGTCTGTTTCTGCGCACTTCCTGTGCTAGCTCTAAAAGTTTGTGAATGTGGTGTTTTTCCGGTGCGATAGTAAGTACCATTGGCGCCCACCACACAAATGACAAACTACGCTCTAGTCTTATTTCTAGTTGTTTTCGGGCTTTATCATCTCTTTCTGTCTTGTCCCATTTGTTTACTGCTAGTACGAGTCCTTTACCAGCCTCTTTAATCATGCCGGCAATACGCTGATCTTGTGCGGTGCCTGGCTCTGTGGCGTCTATAACAAGTACGCAAACATCGCTTTGATTTATAGCCCAGCTCGATCTTAAGGCGCTAAAATATTCAATATCTTTTGCTTTGCTGGCTCGGCGCAAGCCTGCAGTGTCTAGCACTTTCCAGGTTTCGTCATTTATGTAGGTTTCAATTTCTGTAGTGTCTCGCGTTGTGCCCGCATGTTCTGAGACTATAGACCTATTTTGATTTGCAATGGCATTAATAAGGCTCGACTTGCCTACGTTGGGCCTACCAAGTAGTGCCAGCGTAGGGGTGGTTGATCTCCTTTTCGATGCAGCCTCAGGGACTGCATCGACAATGGCGTCTAGAAGGTCTCCAGAGCCAGTGCCGTGTATTGCAGATGTTGATATAACATTACTGGATGGCAGTTTATCAGTCTCTATTGCCGGTCTAGAACGGTCAGATTTGTTTAATGCGATTATATAGTTGCTGTTCTTTTTTTGGACTTTCTTGATTACAGCCTGATCTTCGTCGCTCAGTATGGAGCTACTATCTAGTACTATAACTATTAAATCAGCAGCTTCTTGGGCTGCATCTATTTGAGCATGAATAGAATCTTTTAAATCATCTCCTGAGCGTTCGAACCCTGCCGTATCGACAAGCCAAAAGGATTTACCCTGCCAGTCGACTATTGCCTCTACTCTGTCTCTGGTGGTGCCGGGTTCATCGGCGACAATAGCTTTACGTTCACCAAGTAGACGATTGAATAAACTCGACTTGCCTACATTGGCGCGTCCGACTATAGCTACTATGGGGAGTGTGATTTGGCTCATTGCTAACATTCTAACAGATTATGAGCATCGAAATACTGATTACAGCCTAGGCTTTATGGGGCAAATAGTTATCATCTTCCATATAAGTCATTATCTAGCAGACGATATTCACCTTCTTTAAGCTGCCCTAGTTTATAGCCGCCGAACTGTAGGCGCAGAAGATCAATTACTTCATATCCTAATGACGACAAAGTGCGTCTAATCTGTCTGTTTCTGCCTTCTTGTATAACGATGAGGTAGATATTATTTGTAACAGTTTCTATATTTTCTGGTTCGCTTCCAGCTGTAGTAATCTCTAGTCTGCTGAGTCCGTCATCAAGATAGATACCTTCGTTGATTTTGGTTAGATCGACCAAGTCTATAGGTTTGTCTGTGCATATTTGGTAAACCTTGTCTTTATTGAAACTAGGGTGGGTTAGTTCATGTAACATATCACCATCATTAGTGAGCAATAGCAGTCCTCGGCTGTCTTTGTCTAGTCTTCCGGCGTAATTTAGGTGTTGCATCTGGCTTGGCAGCAACTCATAGATGGTCGGGTTATTTCCCTGTTGTCTGTGACTTACGATATAGCCTTTGGGCTTATTTAGTAACATCGTTACTTTGTTGCCGGTCGCGATTTGTTCGTAGCCTTCTATTGCTATATCGTCGCCCTTATCGGCATCATCTCCAACACTGGCTACGTGGCCATTAAGCCACACAGAATTACTTGCTAATAACTTATCAGCTTTTCGTCTAGATATATCTGGGTATAACTGTGCTATGCGGCGGTTGATACGCACTTTATATTTATTTAGGCTGCTTGTGGCGGCTGCTGCTCGTCGTTGCTAGATTGAGGATTGTTGTTTTGGTCGATAGGATTCACAGCGCTTGGCTGACTTTGCACACCTGTATCTGGCTGTGATGGAGGCTCTTCTGGGTTTTGTTGCGGTCTGCCATCATCTGGAAGTCTTCCATTTGAGGTTGTGACAATTGGCGTGGCTCCATCTGCGTCTGCACCACCTTCGAGCATCTCTCTTACGGTCTCCACTACATCTTCAAGTGTGATTTGAGACTTGATCAGGTATTTGTCAGCGCCTAAATTTTCTCCCCTTTGCCTGTCTGTCTCTTGGCTCAATGCCGAAAGCATTATCACTTTAGTATTCTTGGTCTCTTCAGTAGAGCGAAGTATGTCAAGCACGTCAAAGCCGCTAATCTTAGGCATCATGACATCAAGCAATATGAGGTCTGGCTTCTCGGCCACCGCTTTGGAAAGAGCCTCTTCACCATCAGATGCTACTACTAATTCGTGACCTTCAGCACTTAGCCTTGCTGCGTATATTTCACGTAAATTTATATCGTCTTCAACGAGTAATACTTTAGACATTTGTTCCTATTTTACGCATTAGTTGTACCTGGTGCAACTTTTTCTCCTGTTGATGGTTGGTCGGTCTTGGATTGATCACTTTTACTTTGATTAGCTGTATGTTTTTCCAGTTTATCACGTAATTCTTGTGCTTGCGAATAGGTTAGTCTTGGTAAGGTGAAATAAAAATCACTTCCCTTGTTTTCTTCGCTTTCAACCCAAATACGGCCATTGTACATCTCTATAATAGTCCGACATAAATACAGTCCAAGACCAGTTCCTCCTATTTCTCTAGTTTTACCGTTGTCTACTCTGTAAAACTTTTGAAATAAGTGTTTGATTTCATTTTCGGGAATTCCGATACCTTCATCGTGGACCCCTACTGTTACTTGGCGGTCATCTCCATCTATACTAACAGTCACTTGTCCTTCTGGAGTGAATTTGATTGCGTTGTCTACAAGGTTCACGAAAACCTCTCGGACTCTTTCTGGGTCTGCATTTACATAATAAAGAGGCATGACGTTGTTGGTGGTTGAGACATTGTTAGGGTTTTTAAGCTTTAGCTCTAAGTTCTTTTCTTCGGCTTTGAACTTAAGCTCATCGATTGCGTTGCGTATAGTTTTACCTAGGTCGAATGGTTTTGGATTACTTTGCAAGCGTCCATCTTCTGCCTTCGTAATAGATAAAAGGTCTCTGAATAGTTGCCCTAGGTGCTGCGTAGACTCGTGCGCTTTGTCTATATATTTTTTTGCATTTTCGTCAATTGTAGAGACTTTTGGGTTCATGGCTAGAGCTAAGAAACCTTCTATAGCAGCTACAGGTGTGCGCATCTCATGCGATGCTGTTGATATAAATTCATTTCTTTGGCGTGCAGATTCTTTCTCTTTACTGATATCACTAAACACGGCTACGGCACCAGTTACATGGTCTGAGCTGGCAAATATTGGTGCTACTGTCAAGGACAGGTAAAGTCTCTTTTTGTTACGATTGGTGGTCGTGACATCGTTTCTCTTGACTGCCTTCTTTTTTGTGATTGCGATATTGAATGGATCGTCGGCACCATTAAGGAGATTGCCATCTTCATCTTCTAGCTCAATTACTTGTTTGTAGTTAATATCGGTAGCCTCATCTTCTGGCCACCCAGTTATGGTAGCTGCTGGCGGATTGAATAGCTGAATAGTCCCAGACAAATCAATCACCATTACCCCGTCACCAATACTTTTTAGCAAAATGTCTGATTTTAGTTGCTCCACTTCCAGTTTTTCAGTCAGGTCGCTTACAGCTTTATTACGGCTACTGCTGTCATCAGGGTGATTTCTCCAAAGCCACCAACCCAGTATTCCAGCTGATAGTACTGCTAACGCATAAACTCCATTATTGAGCGCATAATCCATCCAGTTGCTGCCAAGAAAAGTGACTATAGTCAAATACACTAAAGTCACCCCGACATATGTGGCTACAGCGTATTTACCTACAGCTGCAGAGAATAATATTGTTAAAAGCCAAAACGGCAAGTATGGCGAATCAAGTCCACCTGTTGCTAACATTAGTATCAGCAAGTTCAGACTGAAAAGCCCCAGATCAATAGCAGTAGCTATAGTCATTGATTTCGAAGATATAAACTGTCGTACAAATAAAAAGTAAATTACGTGTACGCCTGCAATTATCAAATTTATAGGAGATGTACCTAGCAGAACTCCAGGTCCTAGGATTTGAGCATAGAACAATACGCCATACAGCAAGGCTATGCATAAGCTGCCGGCTAACAGTGTGAGTTGAATATTGCGATGTAGTCTTGGCGTAGGCCCCACAGTAATAAAAACCTTAAGGTTATATTTGTCTACAGTATAGCTTATGATAGTGTTACTTTTAATAGGAGATTTATATCTTGCCAACCTCTTCCCTGCAAAGTATTAATACTTTATACTAAATATTCACTGAGGCCCCGTCGTCTAGCCCGGCCTAGGACGCTAGGTTCTCATCCTAGTAACGCGGGTTCGAATCCCGCCGGGGTCACCATCAATCAACCCACCCTTTAGCGGTGGGTTTATTGATGGTTGCACGTCCTGACGTGCGTATTCGAACCCGATAGTCGCGAAGCGACGGGTTCGTAAGGAAGGAGTATCGCAGAAGCT
>CAYQCN010000011.1:0-20732 GCA_964415975.1 uncultured Candidatus Saccharibacteria bacterium
CTAGATAAGCTATGGAAGTGGACGTAATACCAAGAACGCCCAAACCATGCAATCAAATTGTAAATTAACGCATCAATAAGCAGCACCCAGAATACAATTTGTATGATTAAATCAAGTGTTTCCATATCTATAATCTATCACGCCTCCAATGCTGTAATATAGCTATATCTGCAAAGTTAATAGCATGTAAAGCAATACGCTGCCACCTAAAATTTTACGGAATATGTTCACACCTCTAGCTAGCTCCATTCCGGCCCAGACTAATATAGCGGTCTGCGCCAAGAGCATAAAAACTGCCCCATAGTATTGATCTCGAAGTAGCCAATAAAGCACCCAAAATACAATAAATAGCCCAAGAGGTAGATTGGGCAGTTGCGCTACTACTGTTTTACCCTCTGCCGTTTCAAAAATCCACCCCAACCGCTTCATCGACTCTTGAGTTTATTGCGCATCATATCCTCGTATTCTGGGAAGTAGTTTTGAATAATTGACAGTTCAAAATTGCTCAAAATGCTACTTGCAGGCTCTCTTTCCAGTAAAAATTCAAACGAAGCTCTTATTAATACTTCCGGCGACGTGCCTTTATCAGCCAGATTGGCGAAGTATCCTTTGTCGAGGTCTACTATATATCTATAATTATCAAGCCCAACCTCAAATATCCATTTATATTCAGTTTCTTCAATGCAATAAATGCTAAAGTCATTCATCTGCAATATTTATCTGTTGCTCATGAATTTTAGTCCGTAGTAGCGGCTGGCGAAGGCCATACTCAGCAATGCAATAGTTGTAGTAACGCTCAGCCAGTCGAGATTGAACACTGCAGCAAAAAGTCCCACTGGCACCATGCCTATGCCTAGCAAAATAAAACCTATTATTACTCCTAATACACCCCAATATTCTAAAGTTACTATAAATGCAAGCATCCACGCACAAACGCCGTAGACAAAAGAGCCAATATAGAGCCATTTACCAATTACTCTACTCCAGGGTTTATAAAAGTAGCCAAACGGTATTAATATTAGAAAGGATGCAACGGCTATTGGAGCCACTAGTTCGAGCAACACAGGTAGAGCCCTTTCGCTTATAGCCCCAGCTCCAATAATGAAAAGCACCAATAACGCTAAGGGTACAAGCAGTATAGATACTCCCATTAATCCAATAAGTATTTTATTGCGTCGATTCTTGCTGTAGCTTTGATTTTTGGCGCGTATAGGCTGGGCGCTGTCTAACACCTCTCCTTCGAGCGGCTCTTGTCTGGATTGTTTATTGCTCATCTTATATAAGTGTATCATTTTTAGCTAGTCTAGGCTGGTATACTGTTATAGAGGAGACTAATATGTCATCAAATGATGGGAGAGTATATAAGCTGTCTACTACCGATAGGCGTGGGCAGGCAGGCAAACCAGAGCGGACTATAACTTTGGGCAGAGCGGTGAACCCAGAGTTAATTGAGCGCATACAGGATGATTTGACCGATCATGAAGATCGTGTGGAGTATCTTATGCGGCGTAATATTATGGAGGCTGTCCAACTGCTACTGACGCCAAGTATTTTCACCATCATAGTGATGGTGGCTCTGATATTTTTTGCGGTCAACTTCTGGATTATATCGGCCGTGCTTGGCTTAGCTGTAATTGGTCTTTGGGTGCTTTTTAGCTACTGGAGCCGATCGGTCATATGTGTTACTAATCAAAGCGTAATACTAAAGCACGACTTTCCATTTATTGGAGACTTTCATAGTATGCCACTCAATAAAGTCTCTTCTGCTATGAGTTATCGCCGTTTCTGGGGTCAGATATTTGGCTACAAATCAGTCAAAGTTGACGGTCCGGGTCAGCAAGACCAGATATTCAATAACATACCGTATGTAGCTCAGGCCGATGAGATGGTTCGTGCTATAAGATCGCAGCAGGGTCCGTCTTGATAATCAATACAATATTGCTGCCAATTGACAACCATCTGGCATTTCGTCTTGTGCTACTACAAACACTTCTCGTCCCAAGTCAAAAGCACTAGCGGCTGCTACATCAGTCAGGTCATGCAGGCCTGTTATATGCTCATCTTCTACGCGGCTTACGCTGCCATCTTCTACTTCGCCCCAAACACTTTCATCCTGGGCTACAAATAGCTTGCTGACTTTGCCGCTATCAAGCCCTTCAAACACATCATGGATATCCGTTACAGCCTTGTCGGAGTTTTGCTCTATAAGTTTTTTAAGATCGGTTAGAGCCTGATTACTCCGCGCGTTTAGGACATCTTTTACAACTGGCAGGCTTTGGGCGTGTAGTTCTTGGGGGCTTATCTCGTCAAAACTTCCGCTCAAGTAGGAGCTGTGCAGCTGCTTGCCTGAATAAGCCTTCCTGAACATTGCTTCCATCGGCTCCACGCACGCCAATACAAGCGGGGCCTCTTTGCCTTTGAGGATATGATCTATTTTATCGGCTACCATACGTGTAAATTTCTGCAGCTCAGACTTTTTGTAGCTATTAATGTCACCATGCCCATGAAAGACAGCTCCTTTGCCGGCAGTTCCGGTATGAAAGCTCAAGTGAGGTTTATCGTTTTCTGTGCCAAGCGCATCGGTAAGATTTTGAGGCAACAGTTCATCATCTATTTCGTCGATCGTGTCATGCTTTGCTCTCAGTAGTCGCACGGAATTGGGGCTGAGCTGAAGGACATAGTAATAAAATGTATCGTCAAGTATGGGCAGTAGTTGTTTTATGTGGTAACGTTTGCCGACAGTCATAATGGGGGCAAATGAGTAAGGGGTTTTATATATATTATGTTGATTTTGGTCCAGCATAATAGCTATGCCGTGATCTTGATGAGACCAGAAGTACTCGTCGTCTATTAGTTGTTCAGCTGGTTTTAACTGTCCGTCTATGTCTTGTGATTTTACGCCCAGAGCCTCTAGCTGCTTACGCGCATCTTGTAAATAATTTTTCAACTTGATCTTGTCTTGCTGCACATCTGGGCCAGATATACGATGGGTCGGCATATATATAGACACTACTGGATTGTCTTGTTTTTTTGTAAAGTTTTCTAAGTCTTGTTTTGTAAGTGTGTGCATATACCCTCCATTAGTTCTCTCCCTTATTATAGCAAAAATATTACCCAAGCTTTAGTGTTAAGCATTGACAGAACAATATAAATAGTGTATAAAATACTAGTCCATGTCAGTTTTGATATGGAGGTTTTTTGATAGATAGAACGAGCTATTTCCGAAGGGTATTGTGCGCAATAAGTGCGTAGCACCCTTCGGAAATTCCGAAGCAGGTAATTCCTAGCCGAAAGGGGCATTTATGCCTATAACTGACCTGCCCACTAACCCGTTCTGGTGGATCTTCACCGGATCCCATCAGATCGCATTTGTTCTGGCGATCGTGCTACTTGTCGGGTCGGTGTATTATACATCGAAGTCCAGCTATATCATTCATGCAGTGGCTCTAGGGGTAATGGCCGCCATCAGTGGCCTGCTTTCCTACGGCCTGCTTGTTGTCGCCGACGGCACTTCTAATGGCAGTGTTCTACTGGCTGTGGTGCTTTCGAGCATCTTGAGCCTCGCAACTCTGGTTTTCGTCTACGTGTTTGCCCGTAAGGTACACTGGGCAGCCGTCTTCGGCCTGAGCGTCGTATCGACTATGTCTCTTGGTTTCGCCCTAGAGATGGCGCTCGAAGAGCGGACAGTTGCACTTGCTGCATCGAACTTGATGCTGTGGTTCGCGACTGCCTTTCTGCTATCTGCTGGTCTGGCTAAGATCTGGCCCTCTAAGAAGGCCAAGATCCAGTCAAGCCCCGGCAAGACTGCAAGTTTTGACCAACCTCTCGAAGCATCTCCCAACTAGGCGCCGGGAGGAGGATTTGGGCACACCCAAGTGTTAAGAAATATTCTTGGGTCCCTGCCCTCTTCCTCGTCTTATGCTCTTTCTATCTATCTTTTATGACATTGTAAACAATAAATTGTTGCTGCTTTTGTAGTTAATTTATTTGCGGTTTTAGCATATTAAAAGCTTGAATAAACGTTTTTCATAATACAACAACGCATACACCCTTATATTGCTAATCTTGTATGTATAATAAAAAATTGTCCAAAATTTTCATACGCATCTATAATGTTAGATTCGAGTTGTGACTTAATGTATATGCGGCTAGCCGAGCACTGAATTGGCTAAATATTATTATATGTAAATTAGTTTATATAAGAGTGCAAAGCTTTGCACTGCCTTGCTATTTATACTTCATAAATATTTTTGATGTCTGAGTAAAAATCTCTATAATCGCTCATCTCTTTAAACTGCAGCTCCACCTGGCGACTACCAGTTGTATACATAGAGATTGTTCCGTTTTTGAATATCTTCTCGGTGAAGGTTTGGCTGTATTGGATGTAGTCCAGCTTGGAGTGAATGATACTTTTCTGTTTGCGATAAATTATGCCCCAGCGTTTTATTAGTCGCTCATCTTCGAGTATGTAGCTAGTACGTCGCAGCCATAGCCTTGTGGCTAGTAAAGTCAATGGTAGTAGAGGCAGTAGTGGCAGCAATATCAAGTGCAGCAAAGACAGCTGCGCGAAGCTATTTTTTAGCGACGGCCGACTAGCCCGCTTGATGGTTGCTGGCCTGTTTTCGCTTTTAAGCGCCTCATACTGCTCGGGTCCAGGATGTTTGAGTAGTATCTGATCGAATATATGCTCGTGAATATGGTCGCGACCGCTAGGCTCAACCATATAGTGCACGCTGAATCCATTGGGTCGGTAACTGCTACCATATCTATCACCCACAAACTGTTCGCCAGCTATATTGAAGTGAATGCTACCTACTCTTCCACCCGGATAAGCTTCGATAGTAATGTCTTTGACATCTTGATAGTTGGCGTAGTAATCGACCTGTCTTAGCCAGCCAATCCTAAACCATACAGATGACTTATAATATGTTAGTTTTGCTCGGCTGTATCGTCTTTTGAATACAAACCATAGCGCCAGACTAGCTACTAACAGGGTCGGTAGTATCAGCCAGGCGAGAGACAGCCAAAATCCCGCCACTAAAGATGCAATAGCTACAGCTGCTAGCCCAACCGCACTATAAAGATTGCCCCTGATCATATTGTCTAGATTAAACTGTGGCCGCAACTGCTCTAGTTCAGGGCTGGAGGTGATGCCGCCAAACATAAGCATATCTTCATCTAGGTCCGGGTAGTCCTTTATGTGTCGAAACTTCACAGATTTGGTCGAGCCAACCGACCAGAAGTTAACCGTGACAGTACCCATCCATCTGTCAATTATATTTCTGTTAATAACAACCGCGGTTATTTTGTCGCGACTAAACTCTACATTTTGAGTACTGAAGAGGCTGAAATGGCTGGCCACTCCACTACTAGTTGGTCGGTATTGAGTATTTTTAGTTACAAAGTATGTATACACCGGCATTAATAATAATGGTGGAAAAGCCAAGAAAAACGGAAAAAGCCATACATACCACAAAAGAGCCCGCTTTGGTTGCATATAGTAGCTGGTCTGACCATCGGTATCATATACTGTTGAGTCCTGCTCGAATTCTTTATCTTCTAGAGGGGCTGTATCTGCGGCCTTTTCCGAGATGTTTTGGGCTCTAGTGCTAATCAGACTATCAATGGTCCGCTCGATTTCTCTACCTCGCACTAAGTTGCGAAATTCTATTTCACTACCACTGCCTTGGCAGCTGACTACTACATCGTAAAGATTAAGCAGCTTGTCTAGCAGTGATTGGGTTAGTTCCGAGTCTGCCAAATTTTCTATAGGTATAAATGCTTCTTGTTTAGTCAAGAAGCCTCGTTTATAACACAGCACATCTCCATATATAAAGTAAGTTCTACGTATAAGATCCTGGTACAGGGCGTAGAAATATATTGTTACCCCTATAGCCAGAAACGAGCCTAATACTCCGCCAATAAGTATTAGCCCAAGCAGAGGCAAGAAATCCACTGCCGCAGCTAGTATTGCACCTCCGCCAAGTGTGTTTAGCGCGAATACGGTTGCCACTATTGCCCCCGATAGACTGCCGGCCACTTCTAGGCCTACCGCTAGTGGGGCTGGCCTCTCTTTTAGGAGTAACTTGTCATAACTCAAGTCGAAAGTAGACTCAGAAAGTATCTCCTGTATTTCGACGTAGGCATCTTCTGGATTTTCGACCGACCTCATCAATATCTCTGTGCTGGCGCTTCCGGCCGCTTCAATCAATATATTGCCGGTGCCAAATATTTTGTACTCAAGAAAGGGCTTGATAAGTCTGACGTGAGTGATGTTGGTATATTTTAGCTCTGTTTCAAAATCACTAGTTAGCGTCCCAGATTTAAACAGCACATCCTTAAAGCCCCATTTATAGCTTTGCTTGCGATAAGAGACGATGGAGTTGGCGATGATATATATGACTGCAGTGACTGCCAACAATGGGACGGCTAATAACCCAGTAGAGCTTTCATAAAAGAGAGCCAGCCCGAGTAGTACTAGTATCGCAATCAGCGCACCAACCAACCGCCGGACAAGGCGACTGGCAAGATAGGCAGTCTTCTGTGGCGTGTATAGTCTAAGTTTTTTGTTAGTTTTTGCCATCTAATTAAGTAACCATATTTCATAATTAAGGTAGCCCGCAAAGCTCACCCATGCCAAATAAGGTGTTAAAATGAGTGCGGCCGGTTTTGAAACTTTGGCAAATATGGCGATCATAGCTAAGATAGCCAGCCATAAAGCCCCTATGCCCACCAACCCCAAGGCGGGACTTTCTAGTCCGAAAAAGAGCACCGACCATAAGCTGTTTAGCCCGAGCTGAACTAAGTAGACAATGATACTCGAGGTTACATACTCAGTTTTCCTTCCTTTGCGCCATACCAACCACCCTGCCACACTCATAGCGACGTAAAGCGCAATCCACACCGGTGCAAATAACCAATTCGGTGGCGCTAAATCTGGCAGTATCAGTCCCGTATACCAAGTATCGACACTGGCGCTAGTAGCTAAAGAGCCGATACCGCCGGCTAAGAATGTAACAGCTAAAACTACAGCTAGTTTGGAGAAATTGTTTGAGTGCTTAACTTTTTCCATGGTGCAATTATTTATTAATATATTTGTTATTAGGTTATCATACGGCGCCGCAGCAATAGCGGTATCAACAGCTCTAGGGCATGATATTATGACCAGCATGAAACAATCTCAGGCGCTTGACGTCATGAAGCTCGGGCACAACGTCTTTCTAACCGGCGAGCCAGGTACTGGAAAGACGCACGTTCTTAATGAGTACATAGAGTATTGTCGCAGCTACGGCATAGGTCTAGCCGTCACCGCTAGTACCGGTATTGCTGCCACTTACTTAAATGGCATGACTATTCATTCATGGAGCGGCATGGGCTTGCACTCAAGTATGAGCGCTGAGCAACTGTCTAATATGCGAAAAAATTCTCGCCTTGCCAGCCGCTTCAAGAAGACAAGAGTGCTGATTATCGATGAGATATCTATGCTTGATGGTGCGAGGCTGGACTTAATCAACGACATTTGCAAAGTGTTCAAAGATGCTGATAGGCCATTCGGCGGAATCCAAGTGATACTTAGTGGCGATTTATTCCAGCTGCCACCCGTTACCAAGAACAGTCAGACTATAGATTTTGTCCATACATCCAAGGCATGGCGGGAGCTACGTCTGCAAGTCTGTTATCTGCATGAGCAGTATCGCCAGCACCATGATGATCAGCTACTTACAATATTACGCGAGATTCGTAGCGGTGAGATCACTGAATTAACTGAGCAGCTTCTAAGTGAGGCCATAGAAAACGATATAGACAATGACAAGACGACTAGGCTCCATACTCATAACTTCAATGTTGATGCTCAGAACCAAAAGCACCTCGATGCCATTGATGCACAGCCAGAAGTATTCCCTATGCACACAAGTGGCCAGTCCCAGTTCATAGAGCAGCTCAAGAAGAGCTGTTTAGCGCCAGAAAATCTAGAGCTCAAAGTCGGCGCCCATGTTTTATGCGTGGCCAACAACCCCTCAGCTGGATTCATGAATGGCACCCGCGCCACAGTGATCGATTTCGATACCGGTCAGCCTATTATCAAGCTCGATTCAGGCCGCGAGATTAAGCTCGAACGTCACACTTGGAGTGTTGATGAGGACGGGCGCGTCTTAGCCGAGGTCAGCCAGTATCCATTGCGATTAGCCTGGGCTATTACCGTTCACAAAAGCCAAGGCATGAATCTCGATACTGCCCAGGTCGACCTTTCCCGAGCTTTTACCCCCGGTATGGGATATGTGGCCCTATCTCGTATACGAAGCCTGGGAGGGCTTTCTTTGCGCGGCATCAATCAGACAGCACTTTCTACTAGTCCAGACATCCATGAGTTTGACGAACTGCTCAAGCGCCAATCCCTTCAGACTGCACAAAAGATTGATGCGATTGACGCCAATGACCTGTCTGACTTGCAACGAAAAACACGAGCCAGCCTAGCTTCTGAGTACAGCAATTATGATCGTGAGTTGTTTGAATCTCTGCGGCAGTGGCGCACGACTACTGCCCGCCAAGCCGGCAAGCCTGCCTATACAGTCTTTCCCGATAAGACGCTGATAGCGCTAGCCGCCGAACAGCCCAACACTCAATCAGAGCTGGCTTATATTTCTGGGATCGGACCGACCAAATTAGAGAAATACGGTCCAGAAGTTATCCAGCTCATCACCCGACATCGGGGTCAGCTGTTTTAGAATTTTAGATATGAATTCCTCATAGTCTCACAATTATCAGCCCATGTTTATACAGCCTATAAATGAGCCCAATTTTTAAGCCTTTATGGATATAAAATACAAAAAACATTGCCAATAAAGGCAATGTTTTCATCTAATAATCGAGTTTGTTTACTTTTTCTTGTATTGCACAAACCTTCCTGTCTGGCCGATCTGCTCGACTTTGCCCTCACTGACTAGCTCTCCTAAGTAGCGCCTTACAGTCCTGCGCGATACTGGCACGACATGCTCTAGCTGACTGATGCTGTGTGGGTCATTGTCTGTGAAAGCGCTCAATATAGCCTCTTTGCGCATCTCTTTGTCTGTTAATTGGCTGTCGGCTGGCGGCTGGCTGTCTTGAGCTTGCTTGCGCTCCATTGCTTGCAATATCAATATCAAGAACAAGCCTGCGACTATACCGATAAATATCAATTCATTCATATATTAAACCCTCTCAACTTGCAATTATACCAGCTTAGCCGCCGTGTCCGGGCTGTTGCTACTTATTCCAGGGCATACGTGACAACACCATAGCCATGCCGCACCAGCCTGTTGCGCCGGCAATAGTCAGCCCAGTGCCGACGAATATTGGTACGGTCAGGAACCATTCATTTACACCCAGTCCAAGCCCCATGCCGATAAGTATCAAACTACCCGCACCAAGTTGAACCTGTCGCATTAGCGGGAGCTTCTTGCTGAGTGAGTTAACTGGATACTCGGCCTCTTCCCAGGCCTGCAATCCGCCCTTGACATTTATAAGCTCAGCCTTTGGCAGAGCGGTTTTGAGCGATTCAATTGCCTTCTGGCTTCTATTGCCAGAGTTGCAGTGTATGTATATTCGCTTTTTGCCCTTGAGCTCCTCGGCCCTCTCTTCGATTTCATCCAGAGGCATGCTGCGCACACCCTCGATATGGCGCTCTTTGTACTCTACTGGCGTGCAGACATTGATAAAGTCTACTTCCTGGTTGCCTTGATCCTTGTCTATAGCCCGCTTTAGCTGAGCTACTGTAATGTCTTTTACTTTGGCGGTCTTTGCGCTACTCATCACACATCTCCCTTTTAACATTATCGAAATTGTCATCAATTAAAACTACATCTCTTTCGGTCCTGTCTATTAGGCTGGCGGCAATACTGGCTCTATACCCAGACTGGCAGTGGACCCAAATATTTTTATCGCTTGGTAGCTCATGTAGCCTGTCATTTAGCTCGTGCAACGGTATATTTACCGAGTTCTTGATGTATACTTCCCCGCGCTCTTTTTTATCACGTACGTCGAGGATTAAGACGTTATCTTGTTCTGGTTCTAAGTCTTTGAATTCTTTCAGTTCGTATGAGCTACTCTCTCCAGCTACTAGGTAGCTTTCTGTGTCGTTACTGGCAGCTGCTACGAATTGGTCCATGCCTATCCTGCCTAGTTGCAACTGAGCGTCTTCTAGCTTATCGCCTGAGTCTCCGACCAATGTCACCATGTCGCCCCAAGGTATTAGCCAGCCTATATACGTAGCCAAGCTTGCTGAGTATTCAAACCCTGCAGCGCCTTTCGGGTGTTGGCTGGCAAAATCATATCTTGATCTTATATCTACCACCCAGTCATCGTGTGAAAGCATGGCTGCTATCTGCTCTCTTGATAGGCTAGTTATGTCTTTTAGGCGCATATCGCCGGGCCCTGACTGGTTAGTTACGCCCATATGAGCGTAGTATTTTGGATAAGCACTGAGTCCGGCAATTATCTCTTCCACAAAACTCTCTTTGCTTTTTGAGGTGAAGGCAATGTTGGCTTGTCTCTCTTCTTTTATGGTGCTCTTGTCGGCACCAGTACCCTCTGCCGATGAGCAAAAGCTGCCAAAGCCATGCGTCGGATACACACTCGTATTTTCTGGCAGTTCTTTTAGTAGTTTTTGGGCAGAATCATATTGTGCATTTGCTAGCTCTTCTGTCATATCTTCAGATATCAAGTCTGGCCGACCGACAGTGCCATACAGTAGGCCACCTCCAGTAAATACTGCATGATTCTGGCCATCACTTATGCGATAACTAATGTGGTTGGGTGTGTGTCCGGGAGTGTGTAAGGCGGTTATCTTTAAGCCACCTACTTCAACTTCATCGCCATCGCCGACCTCTTTGGCTTCAAACGATTGGTTGCTTTGCGTGGGTATGACATAATTCGCTTTTTGGTCGCGGCTGAGCCTGAACCCGCCACTTACGTAGTCGTTATGAATGTGTGTTTCAAGTACTGCTACTATCTCAACTCCAGCTTTCTTGGCTGCTTCTAGCCAGCGACCGTAGTCTCTTTGAACATCGATAGCCACTGCCTTTTCCCCGTCATGGACTAGATATCCGCGGTTGCCTAGCGATTCCGTTTTTATAGTCTCAACATGCATCAATTGTTAAACCTCCATTTGTGTTATAATTAAGTTAACAATTCACTATTGTAAATCATTAACCATAATACTACAATACCACTATGCGCAACACCACCCAAACCCAGACCGTAATAAGAGAGCTAAGCCGATTAGAGCATGCTACCAACTCACAGTTATGGGGGGCGGTCAAAGGCCATCTACCAGACATATCCCTTCCGTCGCTACATCGTACAACCTCACGCCTAGCAGATGAGGGGCGTATCGGCGCCAGCCTATCAGTTGGCGGCCAGACCGTTCTTGATGTGAGCCCTCATCCGCACAGCCATTTTATATGCAGTGATTGCGATACAGTTAAGGATATCGATATAGACAGCTCATTTGTCAAAGACCTACAAGACCAGATTGGCGGCAAGATTGTAGCTGACAGTCTCGTGCTTTATGGTTCGTGCTCTAAATGTGAATAAGATCTATAAGCCACGACCCTAGCTCCTTCTCGTTCTTCTACTTAGGCGTATAAGAGCTCAGCCGCTTCAGCCATCTTAGTCGCCCATGCTCTAGATGCTGATACCCTAATGTCGCGCCCAATCCCGCACCTAAGCTATTAAATAGCAGATCAAGCATAGTGTCTCGGTTGCTAGCTTGCATTTGAAAGTCCATATACGGCCCGAGGTATATATCGGCCCAAAACTCATATATCTCCCATAAAGCCCCAGCCGCCACTGCCGTAGAAAAGACCAAAAAGCAAAGCACGCCAGAACCTAAATCGACCCTATTTGAGCGCTTCCAGCTATAAACCACCAGATAAAGCCCTATGCTTAAGCCAAAAATCGATCCAAAATGCAACAAAGCATCCCACCACACAAACTGAGAATAAAAGTCCAGATATGTACCCAAAAATATCGATGCATAGATAAATGCCACATACCACAGTTCAAGATCTGGCGGCACACGCCAATTTAGCCACTTGCGCCCAGCATATAGCCCATACGTAGCTATTAGTACAGCCAGGCTTACGCCAGCTAACTCCCAGCTTCGACTCGCAAGTCCATAGACGAGACTCAACACTAGAGCTAGTCTAACCAAACAGATAGCAAAATTAATCACTGTCGTTGGCAAATCCCTACCGTTATGTCCAAGCTTGGCTCTATTCATTACTCAAGGTGCCGCTATAGTTTTGTTGATTATTTTCACTATCTTCTTGTCCATCCATCGTCTTCAAGAAGGCCTCGTCCGTCTCTTCATCTTCAACTACCACATACTGTCTTTGTTTGTACATTCCCTTGGCTGTAAGTTTCATGTCTTTGGTTGCGATTATTGGCACACTGACCATCCTTAGTTGAGTTAGCACTACTTCTGGGTGCAGATTTTCTAATACTTTAATACCGGCATGTATTTCTTTGGCTTCTGCGCAATCTTCTGATTGCTGCCAGTTGACACACTCGTCATCTTCAGCTTTTTGAGCTGTATATGCAAGATAATCTGTCAATGCTTCGGGTGGTTTGGGCATTACCAATGATATATCAAGTTTGACAAAGCCCGTCAATTCACACTCTATAAAGTTTTTGTGTATATTGGGTCCTCATCGATTACATCGTTTAGAAGCGACTCGCCTATTGAGAGTGCGTGTATTTTATCTTCCAAGTGCCTGAAGCTGCCAAGAGGCAGCACTGACTCTTCATTCAGCCCCATATCTACACCATTTAGCTCCAATACAGCTGTGAATTCTGTAAAGTTTGATGTTATGACTAGCTCTCCATCTATAACTCCAAATACGGGTGCAAATGTGTGGCGATTATCACCGTCTTCAGCTGCTTGGCTGGGGTTGTATGCATCTACTAAATACTGAAGATCGTCGGCTTCATCTGCAATAAAATCATAGGTCAGTATCTCGCCGCTATTTTCGTTTTGTATAATTTCATTTTTAATAATTCTGATTAATGGGGGTTTGAGTTGTGCTGAATTTTGAATTCTTGGCGCTAGTGATAGCAATATGTCAGCACCGGCTTGGGGCTGATCGGGTCTGTACATTTCTTGGGAAAATATAGCCACGGAACCTCTAGTAGAAAGGTCTACATGCGCAGACATTTTCTCGGTGACGTTGGCCCGAAACAAATTCAGATCTTGGTGGAATTTAGCTTCAAGAAGCTCTTGGTTGTGTTTGCGTTCATGGCGCAACATGTCACTACTGGCAAAATCGTGGTGCCCTACCCATGACTTTCTTTCTTTCATGATGTTTGACTATTATTCATATAGATAGTCTAGATACTTCTATAAATATCTGCAATCGCTAATAAATAATTATGGGTTTAGTGCGTTGCTTAGTTCTGAAATTGACTTTTTAGGCGTCACTACCCATGCCCGCTGCCAATCTTTGTGCCAATGCTCTCACCGCTTACAACGCGTTTTATATTGCCATGTGTCAATAAGTCAAATACGACTATCGGCAACCCATTCTCACGTGCTAAAGATATGGCGGCATGGTCCATGACAGCTATGTCGGTGTTGGTCATGACATCCTGATAGCTTAATTGCTCATACTTGCTAGCGTCTTTATGTTTGGCCGGGTCTTTGTCGTATACTCCATCCACTTTAGTTGCTTTAAGTACGGCGTCGCAGTTTAGTTCAAGTGCTGTTGTGACAGCAGCAGTATCGGTTGTGACGTAAGGGTTGCCGGTACCACCGGCTACTACTACAAGTCTCCCTTTTTCTAGGTGTCTTATGGCTTTTCGTCTAATATACGGCTCGGCCACTGTATCGGTGCGCACTCTAGTCTGCAATCGTGCTGGTTGATTTTGTTGTTCTAATATATCGACCAATGCCATACCATTTAGTACTGTAGCCAGCATGCCCATGTAGTCTCCGGTCACTCTCTCTACACCATGGGCTGCGATTGATGCTCCGCGCATGAAGTTGCCACCGCCCACAACTACAGTTATCTCTGTCCCTGTCTGGTCTTTTACGTCTTTTAGTTCTTTAGCGAGCTTGGTGACAAATTCTGGGCCTATGCCGTGATCTCGAGAGCCTTCAAACTGCTCTCCAGAAAGCTTTAATAAAACTCGATTCATGTTTGCCATTGAGACTTATTATAGCAATTATTTTAGTGATTGTATTGAGCGACGGTAGCGTCTTTGTAGTATTGATCACCAACAAGTACTTGCCCATTATGCACAGGCTTAAAACCTCTATCTTCTACGTTTTTCCTTGAACGGATATTTTCATTATCTACCACGGTCCATAGACCGTCGTGCCCAGCCTGCCTAGTCCTTTCTATCCTCTTCTCAAGTGAAAGCTTGCCGTAGCCTTGGCCTTGGTATGGATTGCTAATCCAGCTTGAAGTGTTAGGCCCCAGTACAGCTATCTCGCCAAGGGGCATTGCGCATATAGTGCACCTTGTTGCTCTTAGCCTCTCGTCAATTGAGGCCATACCGACGGCTCTCTCGTCTACTGTCTGCACCAAAGGGTCAAATCTACTGTCAGATTGTGCGGCCTGCTGGTTGGCCTGGATGCGTTTTTGTGCCACCTCTAAAGACTCTCCATATGAAAGCGCGCCTGGTAAAAACAGTCTTAGCTGCAACCTGGTCATATCATCTCGTGCGCTCTCAAACAGATCCTCGCCAGTTTTTTGAGGGTCGACTTCGTTGATGGGCACCAGCTCGAATTTGGGCATAACTATGAATCGCTCTTTAACACTTATCATATTAAGACATATATTTAAGTAAATTGCAAGTTAAGACAATAGTTTTAATTGTCGAGTTATTTTAATAACAATCCATGCAGCGACATGTGATTTGTATTATTTTATTACTTATTATTTATCAATCCACTATTTACCCAGTTTATAAAGTTTTGAGATCTTGGTCTTTACGCATACCAGAAAAACAATTGTGTCCAGCCCGCTACCTCGCATGCAGTCCGGTCAGCATATAAAATGCAAACAGCTAGGAAACTAAACATTATCATAGCCACAAACCCAACGACTGCAATAGCTATATTTCCTGTTAAAAAGCTATCTACGTTGAAAAAGTTTAGATCCATTATGCAAATCTATAAAATACTGAATACACTAAGGATTATCAAGCAGCCTTGCACCGTCACTTGTGAAATCTCAAGCGGCAAATCCATATGCAATCGCCGCTGTCATAGCAATGACTCCCGTTAAAGAAATCAACTTTGCGCGGCGCATTATTACTGCTGATTATTTTGCTTGTTTATATAATAAAGTGCCGCACCAATTATAGATATCGCTAAGATTAGTAGTACGGCCCACTCCAAGTCACGCATCTGATACAAGACAGCTCCCATAGTCACATACAGGCCCCATTTGCTCAAATGCTTTTTGCCGGTATACATGCCTAGCAGTATAAAGCCAATCTGTTGGAGTATTAGCATCCAGCCGTATATGCCACCCGCTTCACCGCCAATGGCTTGTAATGCCAGCGGTATTGTAGCTGTAAAAAACATATACAGCAGGTAGTTATTTGACTGTTTGTAGTCACCAAGCCGATGTCGCCAAAGAGCAAACAGACCAAATGCTATAGCCAATATATGCGTGTATGCCTGCAAGTTGTCTACTCCTATGTAGTAAAGCATCCACATCGCGGCCGCTACCATGACGAAGCTGGCTACTTCGCGCTTACCCTGAGTCTTGTTTCGTAACTCTAGGAGAGTTATGGTTCCTGCCAAAGCTAGACCAATAGGCATTAATACATTAGTGGTGCCGACTATGAATATTGAAGCAGGATTTACATATATTGTAGCTATCGTTATTGGCCGCCAATTGCCTTTTTCGTTTAGCCAACCATAAAGCCTTTGTTTGTGTATTGTATAAAAAGCTAGCCCTATCAGACTTGAAACAGCTAGATAAGTAGCTGTCTCTATAGAGTCTGCAAACGAAGGGTAAATTGTAAAGAATGCAAAGATTTGAACCAAAACAGGCACAACTCCAACAATATCCTGCTCTTCTTCTACATACCTTCCGACTGTCCAAAATAGAACTGCCAAAACAGCACTCATTAAACTAACTTGCAAGGAAGTGTTGTCTGCCATCAGGCCGGTCAGCAGCGACATTGCAGCAGCAGACCAATAACCGGCAATGTAAGCCCTGCCAGACTCTTTAGTGTCTTTTGGCGAGTTTACGCCGCCATCTTGATCGCGAATCGATACGATTGTTCTAGCCAGCATAAAGCCGACAAATACAGCAATATACATCCAACTTATGTGGGCGGCGCTAACGTTAAAATCAAAACCAGATAAACCCATGGCTAAAGGAGCTGCAAGCCAAAGCCCGCTACCGACCCAGCGTGCAACTTGGGTGCGGAAATAAAGTACTATACCAACACACCACGCTAAACCAAGCATTACGCTTAAAATTAACTCTGGATTTTGTGTGTAAAGAACCGACTGCAATACAAAGGCTAAGACCGATAAGCTTGACAGTACCTCCCATAGCCGTTGCCCTTCGGTCTTCGCCATCAAGGCAAATATGGCTGCTATTGCAAAGCTGGCTATAAAGCCAGTAAGTGGGCTATCATTTAATATTATTGTAAAAAGCGGCAAAGTGGCTAGGACTGCGAAAATTGGCGTGCTCTGCTTTAGCCAACCCATCCTATTTTGTTTCAATAGTACTGCTCTTAGCCCAAGCAGCGCTATCGGTCCAGCCAGTGACAGCAGCGTCAGTTGCGCCATCTCAAGGCTTGGTTCAATAATTCTTAACCCCATGATGTAGGGTGTAAGCGCTATAGCTACCATGGCTATTAATAATCCGTCTTTGCGCTCATAGCGGTAAGCTATTACTACTCCGCTAACAGTAGCAGTGATAAGCGAGGCGAGCAGAAGCCAGTCTAAATTCCAGGCCAAAACTATAGTTGCTACAGTTGTGAAAAGAATGTTGGTAGCTAGCACATTATAGATATTTTCTCGTGGTGCTATTGTTGCAGCTATGGCGTGCGTGCCGCTGAGGATCAACAAGCCCAAAGTTACGCTGCTTAGAGTCTCATAGGCTGCATACGCTCCTGTCACGATGGCTAGAATCGCAAATATATGCCCAACCTGGGCAAGTTGCATGCGCTGCTTGTCATTATCTGTAGTGATAGCATTAAGGCCATAGAATACACCTGCAAATCCGAAAGTAACTGCTAATTGCATATAGCCGTCATTAAATACAGTCGCAATAGAGACTATTACGCTTAAAGGCACAATAAAATTGGAGCTGACGTAGCTCGGACTCTCTAACTCTGGCAGGCTCACCCTTTTTGAGTAGTGGCCGGCTGTTTTTATCAAAAGACCTGTAGCTATCAGCATCCAGATGAAGTAATAAGTAGGAACATCAAATATTGCTACTGCTGATTGCATCAATGACACCAGGCTAAATATCAATAGATAGCTTATAAAGCTTGAACGAATAGTGTAGAGAGCATGCAAGTACATGACGAATACCGCCAAAGATGTGCCTAGCCATACAGCAGTGCCGCCTGTCTCATCAAATACATACGCATAAAGACTTAAACCGACTAAAGGCGCTATGGCCATGCCGATAGATGCAAATGCTATACCAGCCGAATGCAGCCGGCTATTGTAGCGATGAAGATTTATTCCTGATATATAAAATAGGCCGGCAACCAACGCTACCACCATTGTTCTGACCTCTCCGCTGAAGTCGGCAAACCCCACAAATAGCCCAGCTGCTACTACAAACAAAAACGCGCCTAGATATAGTAACAGCAGACCATTATCCAAGCTCTTTTTAGGTGTGACGTCTTGGCTCGAGTCATCTGCATCAAGAGCAGTCGCCGCTGTACTTTTTGGTGCCTCTGCCTCCTTGAGTCTTTCTTGTGTTGCTTTATTATTGTCTGCTTGTTGGTCGCCGTGCAGAATGCGCTGGATCAGAGCCTTATCTTTATCGCTGTCTACCCTGTCTGTAAAGGCCTCAATGTAGCTGCGCCACTGTTGATCGCGTTGATATAGCTTTTGGTCAAATTCTGCCTTGAGCTGATCGTGTTGCTGGCGAGTTCTGGTCTCTCTATTTGAAATTCTCACCACAGCTACGGTTAGACCCACAAGCAAAGCTAAAAGCAATATATAGTCAAACATTTATCTTAATATAGCAAAAAACTTCAAAGCGCTCTAGCTTACGTCGCTAGACTATTTTATTTATAGGTTTTATCCCAAAAAAAGCCATTGCCGAAGTGCCCCCACATTGCAGTTTCCTTGTATTGAGGCCGTAATAAGTTGAGTCTATCTATTACCCCACTTGGAGTTAAGTTATAATTCTCGACCGACTCCTCTTGGCCGTCTATCGCAACCACTGCTTGTATGGGTTCTTTTATACCTATAGCGTATGCAAGTTGGCAGTATACCTCAGTTGCATGCCTTTTATTTAGATAGTCAGCTGCTATTTTGCGCGCTATGTAGGCACCTGAACGGTCGACTTTGCTGGCATCTTTACCCGAAAATGCTCCACCACCTATCGGTATGCTCGGTCCGTAGTTGTCAATTATCAGCTTGCGCCCGCTTAGACCGGTATCACTTGCAAACCCACCCACTTTCCAGTCGCCGGCTGGGTTGGTGTGAATAATAGGCCGCTCAGACCTACCTTGATCTTTCAGCCAGTCATTGATCAGTACTCTCAACTCGCCAGACTTCGCATGTTGAAAGCTAGCCACTACTACTACAACCACGCCGTCTTTGACCGTGATCTGCGTCTTGCCATCATGCGGAAACCTTTCATACAGATAGCGACAAAGAGATCTCGATAGATCAACCTCAAGCGGCATCAGGCTGTCCGTCTCAGAAGTAGCGTAACCGACCATAATGCCCTGATCGCCAGCTCCGCCAATGTCCACTCCTTGCGCAATCTCAGGGCTCTGGTCGGTGATATTTATGTGCAGCTTAGTGTTATTGCCTATAAAGCTGCGGGCAATAGATTCATAGTCGATTCTAGCTCTAGTACTTAGCTCGCCACTTATCAAAAACTCACCATGCCCACCAGCTACCTCTATAGCTGAGCGTGCGTATGGGTCCTGGCTCAATGCTTCGTCCAAAATCGCATCACATATTTGGTCACATATCTTATCTGGGTGCTTTGGTGATACCGATTCTGCTGTTTTATACATAAAAAACTCCTTTCGTATCATTACCCGAAAGGAGCCTAAGACGTAATTTATATCTTTCCCTGCTCGGGCGAGATTTGGCACCGTTTTCCCTCTTTTTTGGAAATGGTTGCCGGCAGATCTTCGGGCTCGTTCCCTAGCTGCGCTCTAGATACTTAATTTATTAATGTGCCTTTATTGTATCAGACCGATAGCTGCATTCGTGAATAGAGGCGCTATTTTAGGCTGGTTGCAGTGTGCCTGCATAGACCTGCCAAGCTAGTGCTGATTTGGCCACCAAGCTCAAGACTATATATGCCTTTTCTCCGTATAGATAGTCATGCCATTTGCCGATTTTCTTATACTGCAAGATCATATTCACAGCAAAAGCATTGAAGAAGGCAAATATTGTAGCGTATATCCAGTAGACAAAGGTTGGGATTTCTCCTGCTCCGTAAGTGTTAGTAGTCCAGAAGTAAAATGCGATTACTACCCATGGTACTAGTCCTGCGAATGTGCCTACATTGAAGCTGAGCCAATCGACTTTCTTGCTCTTTTGGTTGTGGACTTCCATTATGAGGCCCGTCAAGTTCATGACCGCCACCAAGCTAAATAGCATAAACAAGCTTCCAGCATCGTAAATACCCACCAGCATAGCTATAGCTACAATCATCACTGAGGCAGACAAGCTGTATTCATACCAACGTAGCCTATTGATACCTTTTTTCAGGTCGGATTCGTATTTATCTTTGTAAATGGTGCTGATAGTCAAGTGTGCTAGCGAGGACAGAGCAAGAAAGACAACTATCAGCCATGCAATCTGCACCTCAAACAGCTCAGTAGACTGGATGAAGAGTGTCTGTGTAGACTGGTCAAAGTCTAGATATGAAGCCTTCACAGGTAGAGAGAAATCACTACTTATTATTGCGATTATGATTGCTTGTACTGCATGCAGGCCTGCCATGACTAGATTGAATGTTCTTAGTCTAGCTAGCTTTTGTTTTGTGCCTTTTATCTTCATAGACCCCTTTGCTACTAATAATGGTTTATTATACATCAAGCATATCTATTTTTTATAAAAATGGCTTTATTGAACTATTTTATATAGCAAGCTCACTTTTTATCTATGTCGATCAGATACCATTATCCGATATGTTTATTTGTATTTATCTTATGCCTATACACGCCTCCATGTATATTTATCTACCCATACATGCCTTGACCAAGACTTATTCTGGTTGAGTCAAACTCATATTTATATGTCTTGAGATGCTACTCTACAAAGCCAATAATACAATTTTACCCAACGAAATCGGGTTTTAGTGGTGTAATTTATGCTGAAGTTGTAATTTGACAGTTGTATCTGTATTGCACGATCAGCTTTGCGCAGCCTTGCAGGATTAGCTCCTCATGGGTCTTGCAGTAGTTGAATATGTACTTATTAAAGCCTTCTAGTCATTTTAGGCCTATAATCTTATATAAGCAGACTAGATGACTACTATGTACTCCTTTATAATTTGTTGCGCGTATGATAATAG
>CAYQCN010000012.1:0-18537 GCA_964415975.1 uncultured Candidatus Saccharibacteria bacterium
GGCACTTGGTTCTGGTCCAAGGGTGAGAGTCGTTAAGCAAAAGCAAACAGTTTTGCTTTTGTAGACTCGCAAGACCGGAGCGATGTCTGAGTTTGGCTTTAGCCAAGGCGAAGACCGCGAGGTGGGCCTGACGAAATTTTTCGTCAGAAAAATTATCGGTAGGTGTAGGTTTCCTATAATCCCACCCATGTATTAAAATTATAAAGTAGTCACATAATGGCGCGTGGCCAAATTGGTAAGGCACTTGGTTCTGGTCCAAGGGATTGTAGGTTCGAGCCCTACCGCGCCAGCCATAATATTTCTCTAGTTCACGAAGTGAGCTGGAGAAATATTATGGCTACCTCCAATAAATTTTGAAATGTTTTTGCAATTTTGGTCGGGGAATTGATTAACATTACACCCAGGTAGCTTGTAGTCGGTTTTTAGTTTTTGTGGATCTTGAGGTTAATTCTACTTACAGAAAAGAGCCTTTTGTTTTGCTAGACGATGTCCAACTACCTTTGATGCAGTGTAAATTTCGGCTATACTAAGTACTGTTATTATGAGAAAAACAAACAATAAATGGTATGAAGGCAGTGTAATATATCAGATTTACCCTCGTAGCTTCCAAGACAGCTCGGGTAATGGTGTAGGCGATTTGAGAGGCATCATTAGTAGGCTCGAATATTTGGCTGATGGAAGCGGATTAGGTGTTGATGCGGTATGGTTGTCGCCATTTTACCCTTCTCCAATGGCCGATTTTGGTTATGATGTGAGTGATTATTGTGATGTAGATTCTGTTTTTGGCACATTGGATGATTTTGACGAGCTGCTTGAGGCGGCGCATAGCAGAGGCATCCGTATACTCATAGATCTTGTACCCAACCATACTTCGATAGAGCACGAGTGGTTCAAAGAGTCTCGCGCCTCGCGCAATAACCCAAAGCGTGACTGGTACATATGGCGCGATGCAGACGAAGACGGTCTGCCGCCTAATAATTGGCTAAGTGTATTTGGCGGACGGGCTTGGACTTGGGACGAAATTACTCAGCAATACTACATGCACAGTTTTCTGAGTCAGCAGCCCGACTTAAATTGGGAAAACTTACAGGTGCGCCAGGCAATTGCCGATGTGATGCGTTTCTGGCTAGACAGAGGAGTCGACGGATTTCGCGTGGATGCAGTTGATCATGTTGGGAAAGCGGCAGGCTTGCCAAGCGAGTCGCTCAAAGCCGGCAGATATAGTGTAGATGATTACGATTCGTTAGATCATGAGTATAGCCTAAATGCAGGCCGTCATTATCAGCATATTAACTACATGGTGGATGTTTTGAATGAATATCAAGACAAGATTGCCATATTCGAGACTCGAGGCAAAGACAAGAATAGCTACGATGAGTTATTCAGATTTTATGAAAATGTAGTGAGCCCGAATGCTATGCCTTTCAATTTCCATTTAATGCACACTCCGTGGGATGGAGCTCATCTCAAACAGCGTGTAGACACATTTCAGTCTTGGCTAACTCTAGAACGTAACCCTGTATATGTTTTAAGCAATCACGATAAGCTGCGCTTCCCTGCACGTATAGGCTCCGATTCTGTTAGGGTGGCCGCGATGTTAGAGCTAACTTTGCCTGGCATAGCAATGATGTATTACGGTGATGAAATCGGCATGGCAGGCGTAGAAATCCAGCCTTATCAAGTACTTGATCCTCTCGGGCAGTCTCACCCAGACGAAGGCAGGGACGGGGCTCGCTCGCCGATGCAATGGAGCCAGGAAGACAATGCCGGCTTTAGCAAAGGCACTCCATGGCTGCCTGTAGCTAAAGACTATAAAGAGAAGAATGTGAGCTTGCAAAATGGAGATAAAGGCTCAGTACTAGAGCTATACAAGTCGCTGATTAATATGCGTAAAAAGCAGCCAGCACTCAAATATGGGAGTTACGTTGAAGTAGATAGCTCTGATGAAAGAGTCTTAGAGTTTGAAAGAGTGTGCGATGAGCAGAGGCTGCGGATAGTTTTGAACTTAAGTGGCGATAGCGTAGATTTGCCCGAGCTAGAGTCATCGAGAGTTCTGCTTAGTACAGGCAATAATGACAGTGAAACGACCCCAAACTTAGGCCCATATACCGGCTTGATACTAGAGATTTGACTGCCTTTGCCCGAGACTGAGTCTGATGTAGACTAGAAAATTATAAATAACAACAAGGTAGACATCATGAAAACCGAATACACACACAAAGACCGCAACCACGAAGTTTTTCGCCTAGAGTATGATGCCGAAACACTCGAGGCGCATGTTAGTAGCGATGTTACATTAGAAGATTTTCAGTCGATAACTCAAGACCAAGATTGGCAGCTTTTGCTGGACTTTGCCAAGCAGATGCAAGGCAAGACAGTAGTATTTGTGAACCCAACAATGAGCGGTGGGGGAGTAGCTATGCTGCGACCGCCACTGGTGTATCTGTTGCGACTACTGGGCGTCGATGCCCATTGGTTTGTCATGCAGCCACGCATGAACCCAAACGATGAAAATCCATTCCTATTCACAAAACAGATGCACAATATCATGCAGCGTCGTACGGAGCCAGGAGAACATTTCAATGAGATGGGCAAGACTGTACACCAAGACTGGAACCGTGAAAATGCACAAATCCTCACCCGTCAGCCAGAAATACAAAATGCCGATCTAGTAGTAATCGACGACCCGCAGCCAGCCCCACTGAAGCCATATATTCAGAAGGTCAATCCGGATGTAAAGCTAGTCTGGCGCAACCATATCGATACCGATGGTGAGCTGATGGCAAATCCAGGCACACCTCAAGGCAGAGTGGCCAGTTATATTTTCGATGAGCTTGGGATCGGTGATGTCGATGCTATGATTACTCACCCGATCGAACGTTTTGTCCACCCAGAGTTTGCTGATAAAACTTATTTTGCCCCAGCCACAATCGAGCCCTTTGACGACTTAAACCGTGAGCTATCAAAAGACGAGATAGGGGAAGGTCTCGAGTTCGTAAACAATCAGATAGAGCAGATAAATGAAGAGTTTGCTCGAGAAGGCAGAGAAGACGATATCCAGCCACTGATCGATCCGGAGCGAAGACGGATTACATTGATAGCTAGGTTCGATGAATCAAAAGGCATGGACAAAGCACTGCGCCTAGGGGTGCAGGTCAATGACTTGTTGCGCGACAAAGGCTTTAAAGAGTCAGACCTACCGCAGGTTATTCTCACCGGCAACGGCTCAGTCGATGATCCCAGCGGCATACCGATGTATGAAACTATGCTTCAAGAAAGGCGAGAGCAGTACCGTTACGACAAAGATAATATTGTCATCGCCAGGCTGCCGCACAACTATATGGCGGTAAATGCCTTGATGTATCCTTACCCGCTGGAAGATGGCAGCTATAACGGTCGGCAGTTGGTAGCATTGCAGACCTCGGAAGCTGAAGGCTGCGAGACCCGCATAACGGACTGGATCCGTCACGGAGTGCCCGTAGTAATATCCAACCGAGGCGGCATGAAGCTTCAGGTTAGGGACGGAGAGTCCGGACTGATACTCGACTATGACAAGCCTGATTTCGATATAGAAAGAGGGGCTGAATGGATAGCTGAGCTGATGGCAGACGACAAAAAATATCAAGACCTCCGGGACTCGACTCTTAAAGCCGCCGAAGAGTTTAACAGCCGGGAATTTACTACCGTTGCCAATACGACTCGATTGTTGCGAATATTTAGCCGCACCCTAGAAGACATGCCCGCCGATCGGCAGTGGCGTATACAAGATATGTCTGAGTAGCTGGGTGCGGTCTATCTCAATATCTTAGTCAGAATCTGCCCGGTGTGCTTGCGGTATCGATGGTATTTATTACCAAAGGTTTCGCTAAGTATGACTTCTTCTTTTTCGGCCTGCCAATATACAAACCAAAGCAGCGGCAAGCTAAGCAGTATGAAGCTACTGCCTACAATCATCTGAGTGCCGAAAATATGGCAAAAAGGGCTGTATATATCGGATGTGTTATTCGCATATATGGCCCAGAAGTGATTAGCTCATACTGGTCCAGTATTTGGCACTCTGCTGCGTGCACCCAGTGTTTGCCGATTGTCTCTCTGGCCCACACTCCTACTATTACTCAAGCCCAAAATATAACTTGGCCAAAAATTTATTGGCCAAATATCACCTTGTCGCCAACAGCAAGCAAAAAATGGGTTGTACCCAGATATCTGTAATATCATTAGCGCCCCAGCTACTAGCAGTAATAGTCGTAAGGTGATTTGCACCGGCTTGGAGTGTTTGCAGGCTGACTTGTCGGCACGAGATGTATTTTGCTTCTTCAACTCCCGGCAAACCAATACTCCAATTAGGTTTAGCCCATTTAAAGGCTGGAAATAGTTTTATAATTGATCGCCAATATAGGTCCTAACTTATGGCTTGGGCTAGGACTCGCAAAAACCTTTGCCTAAAGCAAAAGGCTTATGTATAATTCAAGTCATAATAATTTAAAAACAAAACTACCATGGAAATACATACAATTCTAATCATGCTCCATCTATTAGGGTTCGCTTTTGGTGTGGGTGGGGCTACTGCTAGTGACCTTACTTTTATACGTTCGACTAAAGATGGAAAAGTAAAAAAGTCAGAATACAACATCATCAAGACTCTGTCTTATCTAGTCTGGACAAGTGTGATTTTGGTAACTTTGTCTGGTATTGCGCTGATGGGCCTTGAGTATCACGATCAAGGTGCTTTAGCTAGGCTTGAGTGGAGCTTCTTCCAGATCAAGATGACTGCTGTTGGGGCGTTGATTATCAATGGTACGGTTTTTCACTATTATGTATTTCCTCTGCTGAAGCAGTCAGTGGGTCGATCATTCAGATCGAAAGAGATGCGCTCCAAATACAAGCTGTTTGGCTTTACGGGGGCAGTATCTATCGTCTCTTGGTATACGGCATTTTTATCGGTAGCTTTCTCAGAGTTTGTCAATGAGATTTCATACATTACCTTATTGAGCGGTTATGGATTCTTAATAGCCTCTGGCGCGTTTTTCGCCTATACAACCCTGCATATGCATGCCGATGAGGTTAATATATTCAAGGCAGTTGCGACTACACTCAAGCACAGGTTTTCGCAAGGTGTCTTACTGCTGGCCGGTATATTACTGTTAGTTGCTAGCTTGTCGTTTATTAATATGTAACTAAGTTTATAAAAGGAAAAATGATGAAGCAGAGGCAATTAAAATATGATAGAAAGCTACAGTACATGATCGATGGCGCTAGGACGGGTGTCGGGTTTATAATGGCGTGGGCCTTTGCCGACAAGGCGTTTGGCCTAGGCTTTAATACTTGCGCCGGCGATAATGGTGGCACAGAAATCATGTGTGATAGTGCATGGCTTGCGGGTGGATCACCAACAACTGGCTTTTTAGAGTTTGCAGTCGATGGACCTTTTGCACCTCTGTTTAACAGTATGGCCGGTATAGCGCTTGTAGACTGGATGTTCATGCTGGGCCTACTTCTAGGTGGTGTAGCGCTGTTATTTGGTATAGGCATTAAGATAGCTACTGTAGGTGCTTCGATACTGTTCTTTATGATGTGGATGGCTGTATTTCCGACCGACACCAACCCAATCTTGAGCGATCACATTATATACATATTTGTACTTATGGCAGCCTTGATAGCTAATAAAAGCCAGATCATAGGCTTCGGTCAGCTATGGCGCAAAACCAGCTTAGTTAAGAAATATAGCATCTTAGAATAGGAGCAACATGCAAGATCTCAAGCAGCAATTAGAGTCACTTATAGATGGCGATGTAAGCGATAGTCAAGAGGAGCTTGAGCGCGCCAGTCACGACGCTAGCTTGTTTGAGATAGTTCCAGAAGTAGTAGTAGCGCCCAAGTCGGCCGAAGACGTAGCCAAGCTAGTAGAGTTTGTAGCCAAGCATAAGTCTGAGCACCCCAACCTATCCTTGACGGCTAGAAGCGCAGGCACCTGCATGAGTGGAGGTGCTGTCAATGAGTCGATAATTGTCGATATGAATAAATACCTTACCGATATCGGTGAGGTAGAAGGGGATGAGATAACTACTCAGCCCGGAGCTTTCTACCGCGACTTTGAGCCGAAAACACTAAAGCACGGCAAACTAATGCCAAGTTACCCGGCCTCGCGTGAGATTTGCACAGTGGGGGGAATGGTCAACAATAATTCCGGCGGCGAGAAGTCATTAGAGTATGGCAAGACCGAAGACTTTGTGCGTGAGCTAGAAGTGGTATTTGCCGATGGCAATACTTATACCGTCAAGCCGCTCAAAAAGCAAGAACTTGATGCCAAGATGGCACAAGGCGACTTTGAGGGCAACCTGTATAAAGAGCTATATGAGCTCATCGAGGCTAACTACGATGCCATTAAGTCAGCTAAGCCCAATGTCAGCAAAGACTCTACCGGCTACCACCTATGGAATGTCTGGGATCGTGAGACGGAAGTGTTTGATCTGACCAAGCTGATAGCTGGAGCTCAAGGCACACTTGGATTTGTGACCAATATCCGCTTCGGCCTTGTACCATCCGCCACACATAAGGGCACATTGGTAGTTTTCTTGCGCGATCTAGACGATCTCGGCCAGATAATCAATGACGTACTCAAGCACAAGCCGGCAACGTTTGAAGGTTTTGACAATTATACACTCATGTTGAGCTTCAAGCTTTTCTTTTTCTTCCGCAAGACTCTAGGCTGGTGGGGCATGATGAAACTCGGTCTGCAGCTCTTGCCAGATGCCTTCAAGCTAATGCGTGGCATCCCGAAGATGGTGCTACTGATAGAGTTTGACGGCGAGACTCAAGAAGAGGTTTCAGAGCGTGTCCACAATATGCGCGAAGCTTTGCGCCCTTACGGCCATGAGGCTTTGTTTGAGGAGAATGAGACTGAAGCCAAGTCACGCAAATTCTGGATAATGCGGCGCCAGAGCTTTCAGATACTGCGCAAGAAGGTAAAAGACAAGCACACCGCTCCATTCATCGACGACCTTGTAGTGCCGCCTGAGCACTTGCCAGAATTTTTGCCGGAAGTGCGCGAGATTATCAATAAGTATGAGCTACTAGCCACTATCGCTGGGCATATGGGCGACGGTAACTTTCATATCATTCCTCTCATGGAGATAGAGAAGCAGTCCGAGCGGGACAAGCTAGAGCCGGCTATGAAGGAAGTCAACGAGTTAGTGCTGTCTTACGGAGGATCACTCTCTGGTGAGCACAACGATGGACTGATTCGCGGCCCATGGATCAAGCAGATGTATGGTGCGGATATGTTTGGCATATTCAAGGAAGTCAAGCATATTTTTGATGCTGATAATATATTCAACCCTCACAAAAAGACCGATGCTACTTGGGAGTATGCCAAGGAGCATATACGCCAAGAGTTTTAATGGGGTATAAACTCCAAGTGGCGTTCTTGGCTGCCATACACTAGCGGCTTAATGGCCGACTGGGCTGTCTCATTTACAGTCTGCACTACTGGCTCGGGCCAATACCATGTATCGCTACTTTGTGAGATGAAGCTGATTAGCCCGCCACCCTGGAGTATCATTACTAAGCCGATGGCAAAGCCGGCTAGCTTAAGATTATCTCGCCCTGCAAGCAGCTTCGATGCCGCTAAGCTCATAAGTATAATCAGCATCGGAAATACCAGCAATAAGTAGCGACCATTGAGTGCGGCTGTGCGTCCATACTCGATGTAGCTACTGTAGTTGGTCTGCAATAATACTGCTGAGTAAAATGCGACTATACTAATTAGCATCAAATTAAACGGCTTGCCCCAAAAGAGGTATCGCCAGTAGCGAATGATGGCTATGCTGCCTAGGAGAAATATCGTGCTAAAGCCGGCTGCCATTATAGGTAGTGGCGGGTAGTTTTGATATCTGTCTTCAGCTACATCGCCATTTATCATGAATAGGGTCCGATACCACATACCTCCTAGCCAGATCTGCGTGTGCTCTAGTCTGCTGGGTGTAAATTCTGGATCGACATCGGCAAGGTAGGCTTGATTGCGAGCAAACGGGCCAAACTCCAAGCACTCCTCATAAGAGATGACATCATCACAGGCTGGCACCAATGCCCCGTACTCGATGAGGTTGATTCCGTACCTCTCAAATGCCAGGATACCGCTAATCGCAAATAGCAACGGCAAGGCGATTCGCATGCTTTTTCGCATGTTTTGCCAGCTTGACTTTATCTTTGCCCGCACTTCACTCATGGGGAGATTGCGCATATATCGCACCAAGAGCACCGCTACGAATACAGCCATCACCAGCAGTATGGGTAGCATGGCGTATTTAACTATCCCACTAACGAGGATTAATATGCCAAGTGCTAGCAAGCTTTGTAGTGGCAGGTCTTGTCTTTTGAGCTGAGTGAATATGCCGTGCATGAGTAGCAGCATCCATGGGATCAGCAAGAGCAGCAGATTGTCGTAATTGATATGTGCTGCCAGTAGCGGGACTATCGGTATGAGAGTGAAGAAGAGTATGCCGACACTGCTTAGCGCAGAAGACACCCCAAATTTCTTAAACAGTCGCCGAAATAGCACCAGTCCGCCAGCCACCATGCCGATATTGAGAAATCGCAAGAAGATGATCTGTGCGGTCTCGCTATCTGTCGCCATTTGAGCTATACGCAGAGGGAAGCTCATAAAATAGTGGAATAGGTATGATGGGTAGCGGTGTACTGCAGCTAACCCTTCGGCATTGTCTGGGTGTTCGCTCAAGAAAGGTGACCACTGCTCAGCGTATATGCTTGTCGTCTCAAAGTGATAGGCCTCATCGAAAGCCATCGGGTACAGAGCCGATAGTGCTATCCAGCTAGCCTGAAACACAAACACACCCAGAACAATCCAGAAGAACTTAGGCGAAGATAGGAATTTATATACGGCTTGGCTCCACTCTTGCATCATCTTCACATTATACAAATAGAGGTTGATGAGTGGTAGTTGCGACTTTATGGGCTAGGTTTTGCAGGTGCGCGACTTCGCCGTAATAGATTTTGCAGGTCGTAGCGCCACTCCCATATTGCGTAGCCCAATGCAAATATAATTGCAGCGCCAAGCAGCCACCAACTAGGCGGAGTCCCGCTGGCTACAACTGTTACGTCTTCGACCGTATCTATAGAGTCTTCATTGCTTAGCACCTTATTGCGGCAACGATTGGTCTCAGGGTGACGATATTGGTGGTCTTCGCAAGGTACTAGCTCGGTTTCGGCAGATGCTATGTTGCGACAGCGATTGGTCTCTGGATTTCTCTCTTGGTGAGGGCCACAAGGCACCAGGTCATTGCCGCTGTCTATATTGCGACAGCGATTTGTCTCAGGATGTCGATATTGGTGTGGCCCACATGGAACCAGCTCATTGCTGCTTTCGATGTTACGGCAGCGATTGGTTTCAGGGTGGCGATACTGGTGGTCCTCGCAAGGAACCAGCTCGCTGCCAGCTGTATCAATGTTGCGGCATCTGCCTGTCGATTCATTGCGCTCTTGACCGTCTGGGCAAGGTCTTAAATCTTGCCTTTGGTTCGCGACGCCTGGTGTGGGATCGTATGTTATGCGCCATTCTTGATCGATATGCGCCCAAGAAGCTGCTTCTGGCATCGATTCGGGGTAGACGGCAGAGTCTAGTATTGATTCTGTCTTATCGATAATATGCACTGTGCCACTGGGATTGACCGGCAGTGCTATTGCTGTATCAATTTCATAAAGAGCCTTATACTCACCTGGCGAAAGTTCATACCCATCCAACCAAAAAACATTGCTACTGCGGCTGGAAGATTTAGCCTGAATTCCACAATCATCAAGTATGATATTGTCTTGTGTGGGGTTGTAGATTTCGATAAAAGCATGTTCAGCTCTCGGGTGTTGACTGCGTGGCCCTTGAGGGTTTGGCAGTAGCTCAGTAATCATTACTAGCTCACACGACGGATTGATATGATACTCGGTCTCATCGTTGTTAACTTCGCCAGGAGTTGGGCTTGAAGTTTTCTCCCAGGTGTTATTGCCAAACCATGCCCAAGCCACATCATCAGGCATACTCGATGGGTAGGTGGTGGAGTGTATCTCAGTATCTTGGTTTAGCAAATAAATCGTGGTCTCAACTGTGGAGAATAGGCTTTGTGTGGCTGGGTGGTTCTGTTTCAGAATATAATATTCTTCAGGTTCGAGCTCTATATCGGCTAGAATGTGAGGGCCGCGCACCATGCCGCCTTCAGACCTGACTTCAATCTGACATTCAGCTAGTGATTGAGTGCTGTCACTCTTATTGACTAGCTCGATGAACGAGCCATGCTCTTCGCCATTAGGAAGAACTTCACTAATAATGATATCTATACAAACATTTTCGATTGCGTCAGTGTCGTTCTCATCGATGTCTTCTGGTGGTTCATTATTGTCGTTCTCATCGTTTTCGTCTTTATTACTGTCGTCACCTTCGCCATCGCCACCTGTACCTAGGCAATCAAGCCTATCCATTAACAATGGCTGGGATTGGATGGCAAAGTCAGCTGTTAAGTCAGTGCTAATTTGCAGTTCGCTATCAATGAAGCAACGCGCAATAGTTTCATCACTATCTGCAGCCGTCGCAGCTTTGCCGTGTAGCGGTTGTTCTACATCTCCCCAAGCCACGTAGTCGACTGTTTGATTGTTTTCATCTTGTAGGCGTAGTTGCGCTCCATTTTGGCGTGTGCCACTAGCCATACCGAGCGCAACGTCGATGTCGTTGGCATCTTGAAAATTATTGGTACCGAGTATTATTACCTCATCTGGCTCGACTGTGACATGCTTGTCGCGGTCGGCAGAAAGAATCTTATTGCTCCAACTGTCGTCATCTTTGGGGTCCGAACTAGATGTAGCATACTCAAACTGCCAATTGGTCATATTAATCGGTTCAGAGCTTGCATTGTAGAGAGTAACAAATTCATTGTTAGCGTCATCTTCTGTCCGAGTTTGAATCTCAATGATGTGTACTTTTTCGATTGCATCAGCTCGAACTGTATCGGGCGGGTAAGTTACCAGCAAACCTATGATTGTAAGCAGTGCGATTATAAATCGATACACTTTGTATATGCTTTCTTAATTTTTATTGTAAAGCTTATGTTTGTATGCTGTAAAGTCAGACAACTGTTTCACGCTTCAACTTATGACCAGTCAGCAGTCGCAATATAATTATTAGTAGTAATATAGCTGTGTAGCTGTATACAACATGGTGAAGGGAGAAACTTACTTCTCCTGCTGCCCATGGCGAGCTAGCAAGCCACTCTGTGATGTTGGTCATATAGAGCAGTATGCCGTAGGCCGGTAGACCGGCTACGCTGCCTAGTGTTGAGGATATCGACTCGACAATACCAGCTACTGCAGTCAGCAACATGGCTATCGGCACTAGTGGCAGCATTACTAAATTGGCCAGCAAAGCTAGAGGCGAATAGTGTCCGAAGGCAAAGGCTACGATAGGAAACGTGGTGATTTGAGCAGATGTGGTGGCTAGTAATGTGTAGTGAATAGCACCTTGTTTTTCTTTATCGCCAAAGAAGAAGCTGTTTATAAGTGGGGCCAAGATAATTACTCCAGTGAATGCCGCAAAAGACAAGTACCAGCCCATATCTCCCCATATAAATTGCGGAGATATGACAATTGTCATAGCCGCCACTATTAGAAGCAAGACTACGGGATGTATATTTCGGCCATAATACCAGGCCAGCAGGCTTAGTCCTGCTACTAGCGAAGCTCTAGTCATTGATGTAGAGAAGCCAGTTACAAACAAAAACCCTACAATCGCCACCAAGCTCAAAAATGTAGCTAAGTACTTTGAAGTGCTACTAATAGCCCGGCGTAGATAGCGCACTACTATTGTCAAGTGAAAACCGCTTGCAACCACAATGTGCGAAAGTCCCAGTATGCGCAAGCGTTCGCTTATATCGCTTGGCAATGCTTGCCGATGACCGGTCAAGTAGCTAATACCTAAAGTTGACTCTGGCTCAGGTATGGATTCTTTTATTCTAAGTGCGAACCAATCTCTTGCCACTCTGCCTACATCGCCTGGTTCGGGTCGGACTACTTCTGTGATCCTGGCTCGGTATATGGCGGCGGCAAAAGTTCCAAAGCCTTCGCTAAGCGTGCCTGCAGCTGTTATATTGTCGCCACGTTTGACCTCTAGTTGTGCATACGTACTTAGCCAGACTTCGCCCGGATAGTTTTCGCTTTCAAGCTCTACGTCATCTAGTCTTATCTGTTGTTGGCCGTCTTCAGTGAGATTTATGTCTCGGCTGACAGTACCGCTAAGAGTGATACTGTCACCATAATGCACTGAATACTCTTCGTAGCTCTCATAGTTATTGAGCCCAAGCCACAGCCCGAGGCTCAATCCCCCAGCAAGCGCAATAGGTAAAGCCACTGTCTTGCCCCAAGCCAGAGCCGATGCAGTTAGTGTTAATGATATTGCTATAAGTGTGTAGTTGGTTTCTATATGCAAAAGGGCAGGGGTTATAGCAGCACCAAGCAGTAGTCCGGCTGCAAAAGAAGCAACTAGCCATGAAATATGTACTTTCTTTTGCAGTCTTTGCAGTGCTTTAGAAAGATGGCTCATTATGTTCTTGTATTGGCAGTGGTTGTTCTGGGCAGGTGGTGAGCGTTTGCTGCATCTGCCTTTCCTCTTCGCTGCTTAGCCATAGGCTGTACTCTCGTTTGATTGCAATCTGGCGGGCTATATATCGGCAGTGATAATCTTTATTCGGAGGCATCCAGTCTCCGGCATCAGAGTCGCCTTTCTCGATATTTATAGGGCCGTCTATAGCTATCAGGTTGAGAGGATCGTTGAAGAAATCATGACGCTCCTCTTCGCTTAATTGCTGGGCGCCTTTTTGCCAGGCATCAGAAACAGCCACAATATGCTCGATATGTATATCCCAACTGGTATCTGGGCCACGCTCAAACTCTATTCGATCACCCGTGAATGGTCCTTTTTCTAGTACTCCTGATTCTACGATGCAATTATCTTCATCTAGCTCGATTTTAGCTAGATCTCTTTGCAGGATGCGGTTGCGCATGTCGCATCCCGCAATGGCAGTCCAGCCCTCAGGGCTGAAGGCCTCTCGACTATAGTCGTCCCGCGGATCTCTAGGTTTTACTTTTAGCTCTTCTAAAGCCTCTACGGCAAGTTCTAGTTCTTCAGACTCTCTTACATCCTCAACACTAAGCTCGTTGCTAGATTCTGCCTCGGCCGATTGCTGCTGCCAGGCGTAGTAGTCGCTCATCGTCACGCCTGCTACTAAGGCAACAGCAAGTAGCATCAAGCTTAGTCGTCTATAGCGGTGGGTATGGCTTTGCCAAGACCCTTTCATGGCGATATTATACCATAAGCTTTTTATTTAGCATTAGCAGATTCTTAATGGTACAATCATGATAATCGACATAAACGAAAGGAAAGTATGGAGAAAAAAGGACTCATAATTGGTGCGGTAGTAGTAGTGTTAGTGGCTGCTGGAGCCTGGTTAATGCTGGATGGGGATAATGGCGATAACGGTGAAACAGGTGATAACGGCGATAGTGTAGGTACGATTGATATCGCATTTCTTGGCGAAACCTACAGCTATGACGATGCATCATGTGATGGCAGCCGGGCATTCCCACCTGAGAATGAACAGATTCGCTATTATAATGGTGATGAAAATCTAGAATTCTGGGTAGAGCGATATGATCCGGAAGAATCAGATGTGGTTGAAGTACATATGGGCTTTCCTGAAGGTGGCACTGGTGAAACGATAGGCGAAGTTGAAGCTTACGAAGCCCAGACAGCTATGGATGAGGTAAGTTTCGAACTTGGTAGCGGTACGGCCGGAACTGTAGAGATGGAGCCAACAAACCACATGAACGATGATGTTGAGTATAATCCAGAAGGCGGCGAGATAGTCTGGGACGTTTCTTGCTAGGTTAGTTGTTAGGTTTGAGCTCTTAGGGGTTGGCAGAAGAAGATAGACAAGGGTTCTAGGGTGCGAGGCTTGTATGGTTTTTAGCGCCTTCGGCGCTAGAGGTGTTAGGTACGAGATATTAGTATGAGTAGTCTTTAAATTGCAAATAGCATTCTATCCCTCTGCAATCCTATGACTCTACAACCCTATATTTTCGCTAACACCTAACTCCTAAAACCCAAAGCCTCCACGCCACTTACGTGGCGTAGTGCTTCAAACATAGGCAGCTTAAGTGATATACTGAACGTATTAGTAGGTGGCGAGGTGGTGGCTCGTCTAGGGTAAAACTAACAGGAGTAAAATGGCTGAAAACAGCTTCAAATCAAGCGACTTTGTACATCTGCACAACCACACGCACTACAGCTTGCTAGACGGGCTGCAGAAGGTGCCGGAGATGCTAGACAGAGTCAAAGACTTAGGCATGGAGGCGGTGGCACTGACAGACCACGGCACACTTAGCGGCACGATTGAGTTTTACAAAGAGGCCAAAAAACGAGATATCAAGCCCATCATCGGCATCGAGACCTATGTGGCTCCGCGCAAGCACACCGACAAAGATGGCAAAAAAGACGCCAATCCATTTCACTTGATACTGCTGGCCATGAACAACAAAGGCTATGAGAATCTAATGCGCTTATCGACCAAGGCGCATTTAGACGGGTTTTATTACAAGCCCAGAATAGACAGAGAGCTGCTCGAAGAGCACAGTGATGGCGTGATAGCGCTGTCGGCATGTATCGGCGGAGAAGTGGGTGAGGCTTTGCGCTACGACCGCGATGACGAGGCCGAGCAGACGGCTAAATGGTATAAGGATGTCTTTGGCGATAGGTATTATTTAGAGCTGCAAGACCATGCCCATGAATGGGAAGAGCAGGCACGGGTAAATGACAAGATAATGGACCTAGGCAAGAAGCTAGACATCCAGGTAGTAGTGACGGCCGATGCCCACTATTGTGAGCCGGAAGATCAAGATGCGCACGAAGTGTTGCTCTGTATCCAGACTGGATCTGAGATATCAGATACAAAGCGTATGAGTCTACGTGACATGCATCTGTATGTATCTGATCCGCAAGATATGATCGAACGTTGGGGAGATACACCTGAAGTGATGACCACTAGCAAAGCCGTAGCTGACCGTTGCGAGGTTGAGATAGAGCTTGATGGTATATTGATTCCTGAGTTTGACACGCCAAATGGCGAGAGTGAGCATGAATATCTGAAAAAGCTTGGCTATCAGGGTCTGGCCTGGCGCTACAGCGACTTAACTCGCAAAGAAGCCACCGAGCTGTCTGTGGAGGAGGCTAAGTCGTATATCAGCCAAGAGGCTTTAGAGCGTTTTGAGTATGAACTCGGTGTAATCAACAGCATGGGGTTTGACGGCTACTTCCTGATCGTGGCCGACTTTATCATTTGGGGCAAAGAGCAAGGAATAATATTCGGCCCAGGGCGCGGTAGTGCAGCCGGCTCTATCATTGCCTATGCATTAGGTATCACTGAGCTAGACCCCCTGACTTACGACTTGCTCTTTGAGCGGTTTTTGAATCCAGACCGTATATCGATGCCCGATATCGACATCGATATTCAAGATAGCCGACGAGGTGAGGTCATACAGTATACCTACGATAAGTACGGCGAAGATAGAGTGGCGAGTATCGTGACATTTGGCACGATGGCAGCGCGCAATGCTATCCGCGACACAGCTAGAGTGCTAGGCGTGTCTTATGCAGATGCCGACCGGCTAGCAAAGATGGTGCCACCCCCAGTGCAAGGTCGGCATATACCGCTAGAGAAAAGCTTGCAAGAAGTGGCCGATCTGCGCGAAGAGTATCGCAATAACCCTCAGTCCAAGCAAGTATTTGACCTAGCTGTCAGGCTGGAGGGGACTATACGCTCTCACGGGGTCCATGCGGCCGGCGTGGTGATAGCGCCCGATGAGATAGTCAAATACACTCCACTTGAGATGGCCCAAAAGGGTATAGTCTCTACTCAGTATTCTATGAATCCGATCGAGGAGCTTGGGCTCTTGAAGATGGATTTTTTGGGGCTTTCTAATTTGACGATCATCAAGAACGCAATGCGTATTATACGCAAGGTCTACGATACGGATATAGACATAGAAAACTTACCACTGGACGATAAAAAGACTTACGAGCTACTAGGTCGTGGCGAGACTACAGGCGTGTTCCAATTTGAATCGGCCGGTATGCAGCGCTATATGAGGTTATTGAAGCCAGATGTATTTGAAGACTTGATAGCCTTGGCTGCACTTTATAGGCCAGGCCCGCTATCGGCCGGCTATACCGATGAGTTTGTGGCTACTAAAAACGGCGAAAAAGAGATTACCTATGACCACGAGAAGATGAAAGGCGCACTGGAACCGACTTATGGCATCTTGGTCTATCAGGAGCAAGTGATGCAGATAGCTAGAGAGATGTGCGGCTTTAGTGGTGGTCAGGCCGATACTTTGCGAAAGGCAATTGGTAAGAAGAAAGCTGACTTGATGGCCAAAATAAAGCCAGAGTTCATAAATGGTATGGTCGAGAATTCCAAGGTTTCTCAAGAATTTGCCGAGAACTATTGGCATCAATTAGAGGGATTTGCCGATTACGCCTTCAATAAATCCCACTCCGCCTGTTATGCACTGATAGCCTACCAAACCGCCTACCTCAAAGCCCACTACCCAGAAGCCTTCATGGCGGCACTTATGACCAGTGATTTTGAGGACACCGACCGTATAGCCATTGAAATAGCCGAGTGTCGCCATATGGGCATACCAGTATTGCCGCCAGACGTAAATGAGAGCTTTGTCGAGTTTGCGGTCCGGCCATACAATCAAGAAGATGAAGATGATGACACCCAAGCTGTGCGGTTTGGGCTGAGCGCTATTAAGAATGTCGGGGTCAGTGCGGTAGAGGAGATATTGCGAGCTAGAGAAGAAGGAGATTTCCAGTCGGTCGAAGATTTTGCCAAGCGGGTTTCAGTGCGTTCGGTCAACAGAAAAGCTTGGGAATCATTGATAAAGTCGGGTGCTTTCGACAATCTAGGTGATCGCGCTACCTTGCTGCACAACCTTGATAAGATTATCGCCTTTGCCCAAAAACTACAAAAAGATGCTGCCAATGGCCAGACCGACCTTTTCGGCGATATGGTGGTAGATGAATCCTTAGCGCCAAAACTAGATCTTGATACACCAAGCGAGGTTGTAAGTACGCGCGAGAGCTTGCAGTGGGAGAGAGAGCTACTAGGAGTGTATCTATCTCACCATCCGCTGGATTCTTTCGGTGACTATTTGGCCGATAAAGCAATGTCTATAGATAAGATATCTAATGACAAAGAAGGTGCTAGTGTGCAAATTGGTGGCCTAGTGACAGCTATGCGCGAGATTACTACCCGTAACGGTGACAAGATGGCGTTTGTAACTTTAGAGGACAAAACAGGCGAAATGGAAGTTATAGTTTTCCCTAAGTCTTACGAGGCCTATCAGGGTGCATGGGGGATGGATAAAATATTGCTCATACAGGGCAAAATAAGCAGCAAGGATCGTGATGGCAATAAGGGCGGAGAGATTAAGCTCCTAGCCGACAAAGTCAAAGAGCTCAAAGACAGCGAAGCCCAGTCTGTGCCGACCGATATAGATCAGTCCGATGATAGTAAGCCTCAAGCGCCAAGGCAAGATGCCGATAGCAGTCAAGATATATCGTCTAGTATGGACTCATCTGACTCTGGCTCATCTAGAGCCACTACCACCAAAGCTCAAACCAACAGTCTAGAGATACACATCCCAGCTTCATGTCCGCAAAGCACCTTGGTAGAGATCAAGCAGTTACTCAATCAACACAGCGGCGAGGCAGAGGCGGTGATTATATTAGACGGCACTCGCATAAGGCTGCCGTTTAAGGTGTCCGCAGACCAAAAGCTAATCGACAAGCTAAAGCAGCTAGATGCAGTAGAGTCGGTTGGGGTTAAGTAGATTTAGACTTTAAGAGTATTGTTCTTTCCAATCTTAATAATTCATAAAATATAAATGATTAAGGTTGGGGCGAAGAACATATAATAATACCATCCAAGGAGGATGAAAGTGTTCTTCGCCGAGTGAGTTGCAGTTGTCAGACTTCTTGCCACATTTGTTTGGTGCTGGGGTTTGGAGCCTTGTCGGACTCTCCGGTATCAGCTTCGTCTGAATCAGGGTCATTTGTGGTGCCCTCGTTAGTACCGCTGGAGGGTTCCGACCCGTCGTACTTGGGGTTTGGCTTGCCGTCATCAGGGCAAGTGACAGTGCCTCCAGGAGCTCCTTCCGGGGCTTCTGTGCCGTGCGGTGTCGGCTCGAGTACCTCTGTCGGTTCTGCGCAAGCCGTGCTCTCTGTGTGGTTCTGACCGTCTTGGGGTAGGTCTTCCTGTACGGTAACGATGCTCATCAAAGCGATGAGCGCGAAAAGAGCGACGAAAAGAGCGACGATATTACGCTTGCTTGAGAACATGCTAGCTCCTTCGGGTAGTCTGCTGTAGCTGCAACGTTAAGGTACCGATACTTTGAAGCATCGTTATACATAATTAAAGCATA
>CAYQCN010000012.1:18637-20676 GCA_964415975.1 uncultured Candidatus Saccharibacteria bacterium
CAGTTACTCAATCAACACAGCGGCGAGGCAGAGGCGGTGATTATATTAGACGGCAGCCTATATTAGTTATAAAAGCCGACACTCAAGCCAAGTCTGGCTGACTCTGGCTGACATTGTTGTTGCTTATAAACCATAATTATTTTGAATGCGGTTTAAGCTCTCTAATATCTCCTTTACCTCAACTATACTGGCTTGATCGAAAAGGACTTGGTCGCCGATGAAATCAAGTCGAGCGATATCATCCCCTAGCTGGATTTGTCGGAACATGTCCAGATTGTTTTCGAATTGTTTTAGAATTTTTTCATAATCGATAATATCTATATCGTTTTGATGCACGTTGATTGAGTTGTCGGAACCAATCTTATAGCAGCGATATAGTAGATACCCGTCACTTTCTTGTTCGTCTGCAGATATTTTTAACTCGTCGAAAACCTCTTCAAAAAAATCAAGACGAATAGTTGGTCTTTCGCTTTGAGTATTGTCTTTGTCTGGCTTAATCGTACTGATGCGTATTTGTGCAGCGGTGAGTGGGTCGTCAGATTCTACGCTTAGGTAGCGATCGCTTGTATCTGGGTTGTCCGCTAGTAGCCTGGCAGATTGGGCTACTTCTGACAGTATTTCATGTTTTTTATCTAGCGATTCATGTTGCAGATGATTGTCTGTCTTGTCGATGGATGGTATGGCATCCATTTTGATGCACAGCTCACGCATCATGTTTTCCAAATAAATCAGACTTGATGTTGAAGGTGCTGATAGGTCTATGCTATTTATGTCGAATTGATTGGGCTCATTATGAATAACATCAGTATCGATTTGCAGCATGTCCAGAAGCTCTTCACGAGAGCCGACATCATAGCTGCGGATTGCATCTAGAACTTTTTGGTTTGAGATCGAGCGCTCATAAGTCCATGGCTTAAAATCCGAATCAATCATAAAACTCCATTGTGTCGTAGTGTCTCTTCTGCTGTCCAAGTGCAAATAATCTACCCAAGTTATTAGTTGTGATGGGTCGGGTTGCTCATCATGTGCTGGTTGCGTGTGTCGCACAATAAAAAATCGTTCGTCGTCGAACTTAATGAGCTTGTCTTTGATATCATCTAGCGAATATTTATCAACCAATGCTTGGGTGAGATCCGCTATACCTTCGGCATACTCGGTATGTTCGAAGCCTTGTAGGGGTTCTTTATCGAAATTTTCAAATTTCATATGATTATTCCTGTGAAGTTATTAATTTTTTCTGCAGCAGGTAGACATTATCGGCTAATTCATCTAAGTCGTTGATGCCGATTATCTTGAGGCCCATATCTTTAATGCTTGCATCGACGCCAGGTCGGTCTATGGGTAGCTGGAATAGATCAAAGGTACTGGTTATTGGTCGTTGATGCGCTACTATAATTTCACGTAGGTCCTCTTCTGAGTGTTGCATCTCCCGATAATAGCCCTCACCATAGCTGTCTATCAATATGTTTTGGTGTACTATGAGGAAATCTTCTTCTAGCTTGCGATCTATACGGGTTTGTACTAGTGGATGCGGGCGCTCTCGGATGAGTATGCGTTCGTGTCTATTGAGGTATTCTTCGTCTTGGTCGTATGGTACTTCCTGCTCAGTACCGATTAAGGACGAGTAGTGATTCTCAATAGCACGCACTAAGCCTGCGGTGGTCTGAAGCAGGCGATGTCGGCCTGGATCTTGCTCTGGTAGTGATATAGGCTTGTTTTCGTGCTGCATTTCATTTCCTTTTGGCTATATTTGGCTTGGCTTTTCAACGCTTCACCGCAGGTTTTTGAGTGTGATGGCTCAAGTATCCTGCGGTGTCGCTTGGTTGGTTTTTGTGTGTGGTTTAGGCTTGTTGCTGCTGGCGCCTGGAGTAGAGGAAGTAGCCGGTAGCTCCTATGAGTATGAGGGCTAGTATCCACCACCAGTTGAAGAGGGCAGCTTCTGTGTCGTTGTCGTCTACCTCTTCATCGTCTTCAGCGGCTTCGTCTTCGACTGGGGTGCGAATGCCGTCTTCGTCGGCTAGGACATCGCCATCATCTTC
>CAYQCN010000013.1:0-20668 GCA_964415975.1 uncultured Candidatus Saccharibacteria bacterium
GTGCGTTTTTCTTCAAATTCCATAATATAAATATAGCAGAGCAATAAAACACCCTAGCCCTGCGCTTGTTTGTGCTTTAGGAGTTTAAATCTTTTAAGTCAGATAGGTCTTTTTTGGAACTCGTATTATCTAATTTAGTTTTTTTGCTTTTTTTCGAACCTTTCGAATTGTCAGCAGCTTGCTGTTGTCTAGCTCTAAATCTGTCGACACGACCTGCGACATCTACTAACTTTTGTTTTCCGGTATAAAATGGGTGACACTGAGAGCAAATCTCCACCTCAATAGTTGGAGTTGTGGCGCGTGTCTGAACTTTATTGCCACATCCATTACAGCTAATTGTGCAATCTATGTAGTCGGGGTGTAGTCCTTGTTTCATAACGAAGTACACTATAACCCTTCATCCGATATTGGTCAAATCAAAAATGCAACGGGAGGTTTGCACATTTACAAAAAGCGCGCTAACCTGTAGATGTATAAAAAATCAGCGGATGTTGTTTAAAGAAGCATTCTGTGCACATTTATTGAGGCATTGATTCTGAACATCCGCGACGTTAAATAAGAATGCGAGGTTAAAGAGCATGAGCCAGAAAAAGGCAGACGTCAAAACATTACTAGAGGCTGGGGCACATTTCGGCCATAAAAGCAGTCGATGGCACCCTAGTATGCGCGAGTTTATATACACCAAACGCGGTGGCATCCATATAATTGATTTAGTGCAGACGGCCGAAAGGCTTGAATCGGCTGAAAAATTTGTTGAAAAAGCTGCTTCTGGCGGCAAGCCTGTACTTTTTGTAGGTACAAAGAAGCATATAGCTCCTGTAGTTAGTGAAGCGGCAGAATCGTCAGGTATGCCCTATGTCACTAACCGTTGGTTCGGCGGTATATTGACTAATTTTGAGACTATATCCAAGCGAATAAAATATTACAAAAAACTATCAACAGATTTAGACAGTGGGGAGCTAGATGATATTTACAACAAAAAAGAGGTTCTTGACTTCGAAGAAGAGAGAGACAAGCTGTCTTTATCATTTGCAGGTATAGCAGACATGACAGAACTCCCCTCCGCTATTTTTGTGGCCGATGTCATGACCGAGAAAACCGCAGTAGCTGAGGCGAATCGTCTGCGCATACCGGTGATTGGTATTGTAGACACTAATGCCGACCCAAGTAATATAGATTATCCAATTCCAGCCAATGATGATGCGGTTAAAACTGTGAAGCTTATCTCCGAATGCATAGCTGATGCTGTTAAAAGTGACGTAGATAGCTACTCAAAAAAGTCCAGCAATAAAGACAGCGAGCAACCAGACGACAAAAAAGAAAAGCCGGTCAAAAAATCAACCGCAAAAAAGTCTGAACCTAAGCAGGCAGATGCAGCCAAAGACGATAAGAATAGCAAGGAGGGGTAGGATGTCTATATCTGCAGAAACAGTCAAAAAACTAAGAGATGCTACTGGCGCAGGCATGATGGATGCTAAGAAAGCGCTAGAAGAAACAGAAGGAGATTACGATAAGGCAATTGAATGGCTCCGTAAAAAGGGAGAGTCAAAGGCTGAAAAAAGATCTGAACGGAGTGCTGAGTCGGGTATGGTTCACTCATATGTACATATGGACAGAGTCGGAGCATTGGTTGAGGTGAATTGTGAAACCGATTTTGTAGCGCGTACTGAAGATTTTAAGAATTTTGTTCATGATGTAGCTATGCATGTAGCTGCATCTAGCCCTAATTATCTCAAGCCTGAGGATGTACCCGAAGATGAAATTCAGAAAGAAAAGGCCGTATATGAGTCTGAAATTGAAGGTAAGCCCGAGGACGTAAAAGAGAAAATAATCAGTGGCAAGTTAGATAAGTTTTACGAAAATATCTGTTTGCTAAAGCAAAAATTTATCAAAGACCCAGACAAGACAATAGAGGATTACCAGACAGAGCTAATAGCTAAGCTAGGTGAAAATATTGTCATATCTAAATTTGCACGTATTGAACTAGGTGAAAGTGATGAATGAGCAAGATGTAAAGCAAAAAATGCAAAACACCCTAGATTATCTTAGTAGTGAGCTTGCTACTGTAAGGACAGGTAGGGCTAATGCTGCGTTAGTGGAGAATATAAGCGTTACTTATTATGACCAGCAAATGCCAATAAAAGCCTTGGCAAACATTACTACACCTGATGCGAAAACTATCAACATTGCCCCTTGGGACCCAGGGGCTGTTTCTTCTATAGAGAGGGCTTTGCATGAGGACAAGAACCTAGGCCTTAACCCAATCAGCGATGGTAAAGCTTTGTTTATAAATGTACCTCCACCAACAGAAGAGCGTCGAAAGCAGTTAGTAAAACAAGTAAATGAGATGGGCGAACAAGCGCAGGTGTCCTTGCGGAACATACGCCATGATGAGCTCAAAACTCATCAAAATAAGTTGAAATCTAAAGAAATAAGTGAAGATGAGTTTGAGCGCACAAAAAAAAGACTAGATGAGCTGGTGCAAGAATATGGCTTAACTGCAGAGCAGGCTGTAGAAGATAAGAAACAGGATGTTTTAAAAGTATGAGCGAATCGTTGAATATACCGAGCCATATCGGCATTATAATGGATGGGAATCGTCGCTGGGCTAAGCAGAGAGGCTTAGAGACCATAGACGGGCATCGTGCTGGCTATGAAGCATTAAAGCTAGTAGCCGACCATGCCCTCGATGTTGGCGTAGAAGAAATGAGTGTATTTGCTTTTTCTACCGAGAACTGGAGACGTAGCAAGGAAGAGGTCGACGGCTTGCTAGATTTGTTTAGGTGGGTGATGGAAAGTCAGATCGATGAACTCCACGACAAAAACATCCAGGTGCGCATAATAGGTTCACGCATAGGTGTCCCCGAAGACTTACTGGCTAGTTTTGACTATGCAGAAGAGAAGACTAAAGATAACGACAGAGGGGTGTTGAATGTACTATTTAATTACGGAGGAAGGAGCGACCTTGTAGAGGCGGTTAGGTTGATAGTTGCGGATGATAGTATACACGCAGATGATGTCGACGAGCAGATACTTAGCGATCATTTGTCAACTGCTGGCATGAGAGACTTAGACTTATTGATCCGTACAACCGAGCATAGACTAAGTGGGTTTTTAGCTTGGGAGTCAGTTTACGCTGAGATTTATTTTCAACCTGAAGTCACTTGGCCAGATTTTGATGCCAGTGAGCTAGATAAGGCTATCGACTTTTACGCCAGTCGCCACCGAAGGTTTGGAGCCTAATACACGATGGCAAAGATCGGCCTTCAGATATGATGATAATTGTCGGAATACTGCTTTTTGCTTTGTTAGTGGTGGTTCACGAGCTAGGCCATTTCTGGGTTGCTAGGCGTAATGGCGTTGAGGTAGAGGAGTTTGGGGTGGGCTTCCCCCCTAGGTTATTTAGCAGGAAATATGGAGATACGGTTTATAGTTTTAACTTATTGCCGCTAGGTGGCTTTGTCAAAATGAAAGGCGAGTCTGACAGCGACAAGCGGCCTGGTGCTTTTGGTTCCAAGTCTTTCTGGCCTAAGGCCAAGATATTACTGGCTGGTGTGGGCATGAATATTGTCGCTGCATTTCTTATCATTTTTGTTTTAGCGCTTACGCAGCTACCAACACTTATACCCGGTCAATATAACATTTCTGATAATCAGACAGTCGTTAGAGACACAGTCTTAGTTGGCAGTGTAGTGGATGGATCGCCTGCCCAAGATTCGGGTCTAGAGCCAGGAGACGAGCTGCTTACTGTTGCAGGCAGCGATATAGAATCGGCATCTGCTCTCGTTGACAGAACTGAAGAGTTGGCTGGAGAGCTGGTCGTGGTTGAAGTCGTCAGGGGCGGAGAGGACAAGAGTATCGAAGTTCAGCTAGAAGCTGACAATGAAGAGGGGTCGCTAGGCGTTGCTCCGGTTGAAGTTGAAACCAGTCGCTACACCTGGGCAGCGCCACTAGTTGCTATCGGCTTAACTGGACAGATGGTGTGGTTGGTATTGAGTGCAGTTGGCGACATCGTGTCTGGTCTCATAAGCGGGGCCGGAGCTGAAGCAGCCCAAGACGTAGCCGGACCGGTGGGAATAGTAGCTATATTGCAGGGCTTAAGCGATGTAGGGCTGTCGTATTTATTCTTCTTGATGGCTACTATATCTGTATCTTTGGCGGTTTTTAATGCACTTCCTATTCCGGCCCTTGACGGAGGGCGTCTGGCGCTAATTTTGGGGGCTAGATTAGTGGGTAGAGATTTGAGCGAAAAAGTCGAGTCGGCTGTTCATGGAATCGGCTTTATAGCATTGATAGGGCTATTAATATTGATTACATATGTCGACATCCAGAGATTTTTCTAAATATTATGCTGCTCTAGGGCTTGAGCCGGGAGCGTCGCTTGATGACGTGAAGAGGTCTTACAGGTCGGCGGTAGCTGACTATGAAGAGGGGCGTAGCTCGATTCAAGAGTCTGAAATAGATGAAATAGAGACAGCCTACTTTAAGCTATCGCAACACCTGCAAGAGCCATCGAGCGCTAGTCGGTATGGGCAGCCTTCAACAGAGCAAAATCTTAGTTTGCGTCAAGTTCCCTGGGGCCCGTTAGGCGCAATTTTGGTTGCCGCTTTAGCCTTTTTTGGGGCTGATATTTTAGCTTTCTTATTATTTAGCGGCGCTGTAATGGTAGTAGAGGATATTGGATTTGAGGCTGCATCTACAATGGTGGCTTCCGAGAGCACTCTGCTAACATTTGCAGTCTATATAACTGCAACGCTGGCTACAATCGGTGCAGTTTTACTGTATGTACGGCATAAAGGGGGGCGATTGCGGACACTTGGCTTTCGTAGATTCAACATCTCAACCGCGTCTATTGCGGTGCTTGTGGGTATAGTCGGCTACTATATTGGCGCTGGTGTCGTGCTTGTATTGGCCGAGGCACTGCCAACAGGCATCGACACTCAGGCCCAGCAAGACATACCATTCTCGCCGACTAGCAATTTAGAGCTTATGGCGACTTTTGTAGCTATTGTCCTAGCGGCACCAATCGTTGAGGAGGCAATATTCCGTGGCTTTTTATTGCCGGCACTTAATAAAGTTATGCGTCTTCCGTTTGCTGTTACAGTAGTTAGTCTACTGTTTGCCGTGCTACATCCACCGCTTGTAACCATGCTAGCAATTGGAGTGTTCTCTGTTATTTTGTGTTTGGTCTATATTAAAACAGGCAGTATCTGGCCAGCAATAATTCTGCACGCTATACAAAATTTTATAGCTTTTACTCTGCTTTTTGTCGTAGACATCGAAAGATATCTCCCGGCCGAACCTATTTCGTATCTGTTCGATGGTGGTATTGCTGTATAATTAATCATAAATTTTAAATGGAGTTGCAGTTGCGTTTATCACAGACATTCACCAAGACTTTAAAAGATGCGCCAAGTGATGAGGTGTCTAGAAATGCTCAGCTACTTATAAGAGCTGGCTTTGTTCACAAAGAGATGGCTGGGGCTTATGCATATATGCCTCTTGGCAAACGGGTTATCGATAATATATCTCAGGTAGTTAGAGAGGAGATGAATAGCATTGGCGGAGAAGAGTTGCAGATGACCGTTTTGCAACCAAAAGAGATATGGCAAAAAACCGATCGCTGGGACGATGACAAGGTAGATAACTGGTTTAAGACCAAACTCAACAACGGCACTGAGCTTGGTGTGGGGCTCACGCATGAAGAGCCAATCACCAATATGCTCAAGCCATACATAAATTCTTATAAGGATTTGCCTGTTTATGTTTATCAGATTCAAAATAAGTTTCGTAATGAATTGCGGGCAAAAAGCGGAGTCTTGCGCGGCAGAGAATTTTTAATGAAAGATCTATACTCATTCTCGAGAAACCAACAAGAGCATGATGATTTTTATGAGTTGGTCACTGAGGCATACCATCGTATATATGAAAGGCTTGGAATTGGTGATCTTACATACACAACATTTGCAGATGGAGGCATATTTAGCGATTATAGTCGCGAATTTCAGACTTTGAGTGAGGCCGGAGAAGACACTATATATCTACACAGAGACACCGGAATTGCTATCAATAAAGAGGTGTATAATAATGAGACTCTTGTAAAACTAGGGCTTAACAAAGATGAACTCGAAGAGCTGACAGCTTCAGAGGTAGGTAATATATTCCCACTCGGCAGTAAGTATAGTGACGCTCTAGGCGTTTTTATAACTGACGAGAATGGCGAGAAACAGTCGGTTGTTATGGGTAGCTACGGGATTGGCGTTAGTCGTTTAATGGGCATAATTGCAGAGATTTTTAGCGACGATAAAGGTATGTCCTGGCCTGAAAGAATCGCACCTGCCAAGGTACATTTAGTAGCCTTGGATGGTGGGGAGGGTCAAGCCGAAAGGCTGTATGGCAAAATCAAGGAAGATGGTATCAGTGTCATATACGATGATCGAAGTATATCAGCTGGACAGAAGTTAGCAGACGCTGATTTGATGGGTATGCCATACCGAGTGGTCTGCAGCAAAAAAACCTTAGTAAATGAGCAATATGAACTTACGCGCAGACAAGATAGAACAACTTCCTTGCTCAAGTACGAAGAATTGTTAAAAAGTCTGTATTGATGAACGATAAAAACTAGAAAAATAGTCGACGGAAAAGTTAATAAGCGACTGACATTACTTGCTGCTTATTGCTACACTATAGCTTATGAGACAGATTCGTCGTTTATGGTCACATGATATAGGTATAGACTTGGGCACAGCTAATACATTGGTGTATGTCCGTGGACATGGAGTAGTTACAAATCAGCCAAGCGTAGTAGCCGTTAACCGAAAGACAAAAAATATAATATCAATTGGCAGTGATGCTAAGGACATGATAGGCAAGACACCTTCAGAAATTATGGCTGCTCGGCCTTTGGTAGACGGTGTAGTTAGTGACTTTGAAATAACAGAACAAATGTTGCAGTATTTTATTGGTCAAATCCATCGTTGGCACCCAGTGCTATGGCAAAGGCCCAGAGTTGTTATAGGTATACCATCAGGAGTCACAGAAGTTGAGAAGCGCGCAGTAGAGAATGCTAGTGCAAATGCGGGTGCAAGGGAGACATATCTAGTCGAAGAGCCTCTGGCTGCGGCAATTGGCTGTAGGTTGCCGGTCACCAATTCTACAGGAAGTATGATTGTCGATATAGGTGGAGGTACAACTGAAGTAGCGGTTATAAGCCTGGGCGGTATAGTGGTGTCTAGAAGCTTACGTACTGCTGGAGACGAGCTAATTGAAAGCGTTATGCACTACATGCGAGATGAGTTCACTTTAAGCATAGGCGAACGAACTGCAGAAAATGTAAAAAATACAATTGGTGCAGCTCACCCCCTTGAGAAGGCACGTACTATGCCGGTCCGTGGACGAGATATCACAACAGGCATGCCCAAAGAGATATCTTTATCCTCAGATCAACTGCGTCTAGCATTAGCTAAAACAGTCCGCACTATAGTCGAAGCTATAAAGACAACCTTAGAGGAGACGCCTCCAGAATTAGTGTCAGATATTATGGATAATGGAATTGTTCTAACCGGCGGCGGCTCGATTCTAGAGAATTTGGGCGCATTAATAGAGCAGGAGACCAAGATGAAAGTGACAATGGCTGATGAGCCTCTGAGAAGTGTAGTGCTGGGTACAGGTTTAATTTTAGAAGATCTATCAGCTTATAGATCTGTATTAATATCGATGAAAGGGGTGTAGGAGGCTTTGAAGAGGCGACGCAATTTAGTTATTTCTACTGTCGCAATAGTCTTAGTTGCGCTGCTTGTTAATGTTTTTGATTTGCCGGTACGTGATCAGTTTGGGCGCGCCCTTAACCCTATTGGGTCAGCGACTAATAGTCTGGCTCAGTCGGCTCAGCGTAAGACTGAAGACTGGTTTGGGTCAGCAGATTCCAAATCTATCAAGACAAATCAAGAACTAACACAGCTCAAGATCGATAATATTGAGCTTGAGCGATTAAGGAGGCAAAACCGCCAACTCAGGCAGGAGCTTAACTTTGTAAGGGACAGCCAATTTGAAACTCTACAAGCTGATGTCGTGACATACAAATCTGATGCAGCGCGAGATATGATTCGAATTAACGCAGGTGGCGAAGATGGTATTGAGGCAGGCATGCCAGTTGTGGCTGAGTCAGTTTTGGTAGGCGTGATAGACGACACTACATCTTTTAGTGCCGATGTAATAATGATAACCGATGTTGGATTTAGAGCATTAGCTAAAGTTGGGTCTAAGTCTGAGGGGGTAGTGAGTGGCGGTCCAGGTGGCAGTGTAGCTATAGATAGATTGCCACAAGAGGAAAGCATAAGTACCGGTGATATAGTCTCTACTAGTGGTCGCGACGGTACCTTTCCCGCAGATATAATGGTAGGTACTGTACGTTCCATCGTTCAGGAGCCAGGGGCTGTATTTGATACAGCTCAAATTGCTCCGCCCATATCGTACCGAGACTTAGAAGTGGTTACGATTATCGTTGCGCCATGAACAATAAAGTTCGCATAGCTTGGTTCGTAGTTGGTAGTTTGGCGGTGCTTGTTGAGGGCTTTGTACTTCAGAGCCTGCATGTAGCCTCCCCTAGCTTGCTGGTTCCGGTTTTGCTTTATGCTGCCAGTAATAACAGTGGCAGCAGCTTAGCTCTGGCTTTGTGGCTTGGTTTTTTATTAGATCTGATTGCAGCTGTACCATTCGGTGCCTTTATGATTATTAGTATCGGTATGATGGCTTTAGCCCAAGCCCTGAACGATAGAGGCCTAGAGTTCGCTTACCTGCCGACCCTGATTTTAGCCAGTGCGGTCTTGCTGGGTTGGCAGTATGTAGTTTTCGCTACTATAGGTTTGCTATCAGCTTCGTACTCTTTTGAGTTATTTGGATATTTGGGATTCATATATGCGCTTCAAGTTATTTTGACTACTGTTTTTAGTTTTGTGTTGCTCCGCCTAGTACGCGTATAATGATTGTATGAAAAAGAATAATCCCAAGTCTAACTTTAATCTACCCAGTCTAAATCATAAATTACCCGATGTTGACTTTTCAGGTTCAGATGACTGGTTGACTTATATGCTGCCAAAAGGCCTAGAGCAAGAGGCCAGCACCACATCTCATATTAACCGTAAGCCATTAGTTGCGATGGCTGTAGCTTTAGTAGTTGTCTTTAGTGGTTTTACGGCCCAGCTAATTAACTTGCAGGTTGTTCAAGGAGATGACTATCGTGGAATAGCAGAAGGTAATCGTATCCGTGAGCAAATTACCTACGCCCCTAGAGGCGACATACTAGATCGTAATGGGGTAGTATTGGCAACTAGTCGGCCTAGCTACCAGTTGTCGGTGACTCCGTATTTATTACCCGAGTCTGAATCTGACAGAAAAGTGGCATATAGTGTTTTGGCGGACAAAATAGATAGTACAGTTGCAGAAATCAGTGCCCTGGTGGGAGATGAAGGGTTGATGTACCCTAATCAGATTCTTGTCGAGGAGGGTATAGACCACGAGACAGCGCTAGAGATTGAATATATTTTACCCGACCTTAAAGGCTTTACCTTGGACAGTATACCGGTTCGTGAATATAAATCTGAGGCAGCTTTATCTCAGGTGCTTGGGTATGTTGGTCGAATATCTGAGCAAGACCTAGAGGCCAATCCGGATCTTTACCCTATAGATTTTATCGGTAAACAGGGCGTAGAGCAGCAATACGATGAGATTCTAAGAGGCGAGAACGGAGTTGTAGAGACAGAGGTAGATGCCAGAGGTAGCCCTATTCGTACTTTGCGTGAAGTCAAGGCTAAACCTGGGGATGACCTAGTTTTGTCTATAGATTACGATTTGCAGTTAAGCCTAAAACAGGCAGTTGAGCGTCAGTTGGAAGAAAGTGGTGCAGAAACTGGGGCTGGCATTGTGCAAAATCCGCACAATGGCGAGATATTGGCAACGGTCAGTATCCCAAGCTATGACAATAACAAATTTAGTGAAGGAATTACTCCAGACCAATATCAGCAATTAATAGCAGACCCCAAGCAACCAATGTTTAACAGAGTAGTTAGTGGCGCCTATCCTACTGGATCAACCATTAAGCCTTTTAATTTGATGGGTGCACTGGATTCAGGTACTGTCACAGAGGACACAGTTATCAATGATACTGGGGCGATAACAGTTACGAGCCAATACGACCCTTCTGCTTCATTTACGTTTCGTGGCTGGGATGAGTCAGGGCTTGGCCCAGTAGATGCCAGGAGTGCCTTAGCGGTTAGCTCAAATATATACTTCTACATAACTGGTGGGGGCTATGAGGGCAGAGAGGGCATGGGGGCGGAAAAGCTTGCAAGTTATTATAAGGAGTTCGGATTGGGCTCAGAAACGGGTGTGGATCTGCCTAGCGAGACTGCTGGTCGCATACCTACACCCACTTGGAGAAAAGAGCAAACCAACCAGCCGTGGTTTGTAGGCGACACTTACAACCTCTCAATCGGCCAGGGCGACATACTGGTATCCCCACTTCAGCTAAATAGAGCTTACGGAGCTTTAGCTAATAATGGTCGCCTTGTCAGGCCTAGTGTGCTTCATGGCCAGACAGACAATGATGAGAGTGTGCTTGATTTTGATTCTCGTTACTTCGGTATTATTGATGAAGGTCTTCAGCGTGCCGTTACAATCAATGGCACAGTAGCTCCTCAAATTTTTGGAGGTCTGCCCGTAGTGGCAGCTGGCAAGACTGGAACGGCTGAGACAGACCCAGGAGTCCGTGAGCCTCACGCCTGGTTTTCTGGTTATGCCCCATATGACAACCCAGAGATAGTGGCTACTGTGATCTTAGAGAATGGTGAAGGTAGTGCGCGCTATGCTGCTCCGGCAGTAGCAGAGATATTTGAGGCTTATTTTGATTAACTTGTAATAGAACTAGAGCTTTGTTAGAATTTTTGAACCGGCTCAAATTTGGGCCGTTATAATATATAAGGAGCAGTAAAGATGACCAATAACCCCCATCAATTGACCGAATCTGGAGTTGCAGAGCTTGAGTCAGAGCTAGAAAAGCTAAAGAAGCGTCGCACAGAAGTGGCGGAGCGCTTGAAGGCTGCCAAAGAGCTAGGTGATTTGAGCGAAAATGCTGACTACACAGCTGCGCTTGAAGAGCAAGAATATGTTGAAAGTCGCATCAACGAGATATCGGACATATTGCAAAATGTAGAAATCATCAAATCTCCTGGCGATAAAGATAAAGTCGAGCTTGGTAACACTGTTACTCTAGAGACCGAAGGGAAAGATATATCGTACACAGTTGTAGGGTCGCTTGAGTCAGACCCAACTGCCGGCAAGATATCTCAAGAGTCCCCTATAGGCAAAGCATTACTGGGAGCCAAGAAAGGTGATACAGTAGAGATAACCACACCTGGTGGCAATAGAGAGTGCAAAGTCAAAGAGATTAGCTAAAATAAGCTCGTTTTGCACCAATAAATAGACAAGGAAAAGGCTCAGATGGCTCAAAGTCATAGTTCTAGTCAATACTGGCTGGATGTAGAAGTTGGCAAGATATTAGAGATGATACCTGATGGTGAGATTATAGTTTCTAGCGGTATTAGTCCATCTGCCACTTACCATATAGGGCATTTTCCAGAAATATTAAATGCCGAAGCTCTCACTTGGGGGCTACTTAAAGCTGGCAGGCAGGCGCGCCACATACACGTAGTGGATAATATGGACCCATTGCGTAAGCGTTACGATTTTTTGTCCGGAGAATATGAACAATTTGTAGGTCAACCTATATGCTTAGTTCCCAATCCTTACGGAGAGGGTAGCTATGCCGATCATTTTTTTGGTGAGTTTTCTCAATATTTTGACAAACTCGGTATTAAGCCAGACAAGATAGTTAAGAGTTACGAAGATTTATACTGTAGCGGGAAAATGGCAGACCAGTTTGATCGGGTTCTTAACAACCTAGACGAAGTAAAGGCGATCTTTGCTCAGTTTGGTCGAGAGGTCGCAAGTGATTGGACACCTATACAGGTGTTAAACGATGACGGGGTGTTTGTAAATGCGCGACCCGATACTTGGGACAAAAAGTCCAAAACTATTGAGGGTGTAGATTACACATCTGGAAAGGCAAAACTGAATTGGCGTCTAGATTGGCCGGCTCGATGGGCAGTTTTGGGAGTAGACGTAGAGCCTTTTAACGTTCATGAGCATGGTGCTGCGGGAGGTTCTTACGATACAGGAGTGGAATTTGCTAGGCGTATTTTTAATGTAAAAGCGCCAGTCCCAGGAGCTCGTTATGGAAATATTCATCTTGGTGATGACCCGAAAAAAATGAGTTCATCTAGGGGTAACCTCATTACTCCAGAAGAAGCTCTTAAGATCATACCGCCAAGTTTACTACGTTATTTTGTGGTCAGGAGTAGGCCACAGAAGCCTCTACACTTTCATGTTGGTGATAAGCTGATAAATTTAGTTGATGAATTCAAACAAGTATCAAGTTCGCAAGATAGCGGCCGAGAGCATGAATTTTCCGAGGCTTTTAATTTTGCAGACATTGGTGATCGACTAACTGATGTACCGTTTTCGCATTTAGTCGCTGTCTATCAAGCGGCATTAAAAGATACTGGCCGCACTTTAGAAATCTTGCAAAGGACGGGCTATGACGTTGATGAAGCCGAACTTGAGGCAGAGCTTTATTATGTTGAAAACTGGCTGCAAAGTCATGCTTCTGAAAGAGTGCGCTTTCATCTGCAGCAAGATATACCAGATGACTCTAATTTAAGCCAAAACCAGTCAGGCTTTTTATCTGCCTTAGCGGACTCGATAGCTTCTCAGGATGAGCTAGATGCTGAATGGGTGCACGAAACAATATATAGCCTTAAAGACGAATACGGCTTAACACCGTCTCAGGCATTTCAGTCTGTATATTGGGTGTTGCTAGGTCAGAATTCAGGCCCTAAGGCAGGTTGGTTTTTGGCTACTATCGATAGGGAGTGGCTTTTGAAGCGCCTTAAATTAGAGGGCTAGGTAAGGTATAATAACTATTATGCTCGATATAGTCTTTATCAGAAATAACCCCGATACAGTCAAGGAGGCGGCCCGCAAAAAACACATCGAAGTAGATGTAGACACTTTGTTAGAACTGGACGAGAAGCGGCGTAGATTGCAGGTCAAGCTGGATGAGGTTCGACATGAAAAAAATCAACTTGCAGCTGCCAATAAGAGCGGACCTCCATCAGCTCAAAACATTGAAAAAGGAAAAGAGCTCAAGAGAAATGGAGAAGATTTGTCTGGTCAGCTAGATAAGTTGAACGATGACTTTCTTGCAATTATGCATAAGATACCTAACTTGCCGGCAGATGATGTGCCTGAGGGTAGAGATGAAGAGGGCAATGTCGCCATAAAACATTGGGGCGAGCGTTCAGACTTTAATTTTGAACCTAAAGGCCATGTTGAGCTGGGAGAAAGTCTTGACTTAATCGATCAAAGCACTTCTGCCGATACCAGCGGAAGTCGGTTTTACTATCTTAAAGGTGCCGCTGCACAGCTGGAGCTGGCTATGGCAAAGTGGGCTATGGATAAGCTCATAGAGAAAGATTTCACACCGGTTGTTCCTCCGCAGCTCGTTCGTGAACACATGATGACGGCTACCGGCTTCTTCCCGGCAGATGCTAATGAGATTTATCACGTCAACCCTGATGAAGACGACCTTTACCTTATAGGCACTTCAGAGGTGCCTTTAGCAGGGCTGCACATGAATGAAGCAATTAGTGCCGATAAGCTGCCACGTCGATATGTAGGCTGGTCGACCTGCTATCGCCGCGAAGCTGGTAGTTACGGCAAGGATACTCGCGGCATTATAAGAGTTCATCAGTTTAACAAAGTAGAGATGTACGTCTTCTCGCATCCAGATAAATCATGGCAGGAGCATGAATACTTACTTAGCATTGAAGAAGAGGTTTTGCAGGATTTGGGGTTACCGTATCGTGTTGTCAATATATGTGGTGGCGACTTGGGCGCTCCAGCTGCAAAAAAGTATGATTGTGAGGTGTGGCTACCTAGTCAAAAGCGATACCTAGAACTGACAAGTTGCAGTAATACGACGGATTTTCAGTCTCGGCGTGGTTCAATAAAATATGAAGCCGAGCAAGGACGAGAATATGCTCATACACTTAATGGCACCGTTATGGCCAGTACGCGCACTCTAGTTGCCATTATGGAGAATTATCAAACTGAGTCAGGGACGATACGAGTGCCGGAAGTGTTGCAGGGCTATATTAATAAGGAGGAAATATTATGATAAAAAATATTGAAATTACTGGTGTAAGATACGAACTGAGCGACCAAATTAAAGATTATGCTAATAAAAAAATTGGCGGACTAGACAAATATCTTCCCGAGCATGAGCGCGAGCCTATCAAGGCTCAGATTGTGCTTAGCGAAGAAGATGGTAAGACCAAAAATCGATACACTGCTGATGTAAAACTAGAAGTTACCCAAGGAACGCTAACTGCCAAAGAGTCGACTATAAATATGTATGCGGCTATAGATATCGTCGAGGACAAGATTAAGCATCAGCTCAACAAGCATAAAGATAAACAACAGAACAACCGTAGGCTACGTCGCACTAGACGTATGCTAAAACAGTTTCGAGAAAAGAAACCGTTTTAAGCCACGATTTTCATCTGTATACTCTTTAGGTAGTGTGTAGTATTAAAAACTGCCCAGATGTATAATTTTGAGCTACGCAACGATTAATTTATATAAGGTTATTCACTAGAAGCAATGAGAGCATTACTTACCCGTGTATTCGGCGACCCAGCAGAGAAAGAGTTGAAGCGCTTACAGTCTAGTGTTGTCGGCATTAATGAGGTTGAGTCTGAATATAGCCAGCTAAGCGATAAAGACTTAAAGAGCCAAACCGACAGACTCAAAGACAGAATCTTAGAAGGTGAAGATGTAGACGATGTATTGATAGACGCGTTTGCAGTTATGCGTGAAGCAGCCAATAGAGTATTGGGCATGAGGCATTTTGATGTACAACTGCTCGGTGGCATGGTGATGCACAAAGGCAACATTGCCGAGATGAAGACCGGCGAAGGTAAAACTTTGGTAGCGACTTTGCCGGTATATTTAAATGCGTTGAGCGGCAAGAGCGTTCATGTCGTTACAGTTAACGACTATCTAGCTCAGCGTGACGCCGGCTGGATGGGCGAGGTTTATGATTATTTGGGCTTATCTGTGGGTGTTATTGTTAATGGCAATAATGCTTTCATCTATGACTCGGAGTTTGAGGATGAGAGCCATTCTGATCCTCGTTTACGTCATTTTAGACGTGTAGACAAAAAGGAAACCTACGATTGTGATGTTGTATATGGCACTAACAATGAGTTTGGGTTTGATTACCTGCGGGACAATATGGCCACCAGTAAAGACAAGATGGTCCAGCGCGACCTGAGTTTTGCGATTGTAGACGAAGTAGACTCTATATTGATAGACGAAGCTAGAACCCCTCTGATAATTTCTGCTCCAGCCGAAAAATCTGCAGACCTATACCAGCAGTATGCTTCTGTTGCCAGTAAGCTTGAGCCAGAAGTAGATTATAAGGTTGACGAGAAACGGAGAGTATCTACTTTAACCGATGAAGGAGTATCTAAGGTAGAAGATATACTCAATATCGATAACCTATACGACTCTGCTCATGTTCAGGCAGTGTTTCATCTTGATCAAGCTCTTAAGGCTCAATCACTTTACACCAAGGACAAAAATTATGTTGTACGTGATGGCGAAGTTGTGATAGTTGATGAATTCACTGGGCGCATGATGCCCGGGCGGCGCTTTAGCGAAGGTATACATCAAGCGATTGAAGCCAAAGAGGGAGTACGCGTACTTCAGGAGTCTATGACGCTTGCTACAATCAGCTTCCAAAACTACTTTCGACAGTATGAAAAACTAAGCGGAATGACAGGAACTGCTAAGACAGAAGAAGAGGAGTTCCAGAACATTTATGACCTAGACGTCATACAAGTGCCGACCAACGAGCCGATGATAAGAGAGGACATGCCAGACCGCATCTATAAGACCGAAGACGGCAAGTTCAAGTCCCTCATCGAAGATGTATCTAAGCGTAACGAAGCCGGCCAGCCGGTTCTGATTGGTACATCCTCAATCGAGAAGAACGAAAAACTCAGCAAGATGCTAAATGACAAAGGAATAGGTCATGAAGTTCTTAACGCCAAAAATAACGAGAAAGAGGCAGAGATAGTCGAGAAGGCCGGGTCGTGGGGGTCGGTGACACTGGCGACAAATATCGCCGGACGTGGTACGGATATAGTTTTAGGTGATGGTGTTCGAGAGGTAGGTGGATTGCATGTACTGGGCAGTGAGAGGCATGAATCGCGTAGAATCGACAACCAGCTTAGAGGTAGGGCCGGTCGTCAAGGTGACCCAGGCTCTTCTCAATTCTATGTAAGCCTAGAAGACGATATCATGCGCATCTTCGGAGGTGAGCGTATGAGCGGAGTTATGAACTCTTTAGGAGTGGATGATACTACTCCTATAGAGAACAAGATGATATCAAAGCAGCTTGAGAGTGCTCAAAAAAGAGTAGAGTCGCACAACTATGACTCCAGGAAAAATGTATTGCAGTATGACGATGTCATGGACAAGCACCGTCAGACTATATATGCAAGACGTCGCCGGATACTAGAAGATGATTCTCACAAAGAGGAGATATTAGAGATGATTTCAAGTGTCATTAAACATGATTTACTATCTTTTCAATCCAGTGAGGGTGAGGAAGGCGTTGATGTAGATGGAGTGATAGAGCACTTTAAGCCTTGGCTGCCACTAGACGAGTCGGCTATAAAGAAGGCAAATCAAGATGACTTACATACAGCCTTGCTCGCTGCGGCTGAGGATGCATATGAAAGTAGAGAAGAGCAGTTTGGTGAGGAGGTGATGCGCCACCTAGAGCGCCATATATATCTGGGCTCCCTAGACAGGCTGTGGATGGATCACCTAGAAAGTATGTCTCATCTGCGCGAGGGCATTCAGTGGCGAGGTATGGCTCAGAAGCAGCCCATAGTTGAATACAAGAGAGAAGCCAGGATTATGTTTGACCAGTTACTAGCCGATATAGAACAAGAAGTTGCTACCAATATATTTCGTGTTGCACCACGGGCCCAGAAGCAATCTGAAGAGTCGGAAACCGAGCTTACTAAGGCTGCTCGTCAGGCTCAGGCTAGCGGCGGTAGTCAGCAAAAGGATGGCAAAATCAATACAGTACGTAAAACCGAATCTGAAAAAGTCGGCCGAAATGATGCCTGCCCGTGCGGTTCAGGGCTTAAGTATAAAAAATGCGGTCTTATAAATGCACCGGAACATAAAAGCTAACAAAATACGCTCAAGTAGAGAAAGGGGCATATAAGTCATATGCAGCATAGCATCCATGAAGCCAAGCTTAAAAACGGAGCCCAAGGCCTAATTATTCGGGTGCCGGGAGTCGATGTAGTCAGGATATTAGTAGAGTTTCGAGCAGGGTATGATCTGGGTGATTGGGCTAAGTTTGAGCTGCCGCATGTCATGGAGCACATGATGTTTACCAATAAAAGCTATCCCGAGCCTGGCCAGTTCTCTAAAGAGGTCGAAAAGAACGGGGCCTTTAATAACGCTTACACGAGCTCGACCAGTCTAGAGTACGATTATGAATGCGCTGCATTTGAGGTGGAGCGGATTGCCAATTTGATAGGTGTACAGATAGCCGAGCCCACGTTCCCGAGCGATGAGTTTGGCAATGAGGTGGGGAACGTTATAGAGGAGCTAAACGGAAATTTGTCAAACCCAATGCATAGCGCATCTTACAACCTATCTGTTGCTCAGGAGGGTTTGCCGTCAATACAAGACAGGATTGCCCAGATTGATAGCATGTCGACCGATGATTTACATCGTTGGTATCGTCACACTCATACTGGAGCCAATATGCGCTTTATAGTTGCAGGTGATGTAGACTTTGAAGATAAGGTATTGCCTTTTCTAGATGTTGATTTGTCACAAGGAGAAAGGTTAGAAGTCCCTCCTGTCGCCTCTGAACCTTTAGAATTTCCTATAGTAGAGTCTCGTGAGATTCCTCAGATCTATTATGTAGCCAGATCTAATATATCTAGCACCTACTCTTACCGTGAGATGCTGGCTGCACGTCTTGCGACAAACATATTGAGCGCAGGGTTTACGTCTACACTTCTAGGCAAAGCGCGCCAGAAAGGACTAGTGTATGGTTTGGGCATGGGTATAGATCGAGATATGAATGAGACTGGCTGGGGATTTAGAGGTATGGTGACGCCGGAACATGCCAAAGATTATTTCGACTTAGCTACCGATGAGATAAGTAAAGTGATAAATGGTGATGTGACAACTGAGCAGTTCCAAGCCACTAAGCAGCTGATGAGGGGAAACCGCGCGCTTAACTACCAGAAGACAAGCAACTTTGTAAATTACTATGAGAGCTTTTTCACTCTAGGCTACAACGACTTTGAAGATTTCGATCGCATTGTAGATGAGCTAACGATAGAGGAAGTGACTAGTTGTTTTAGTCGGCTGTTTGAGTCGTCTAAGCCAGGAATGAGTTTCTTAGGGGCAGTCGATGAAACACAGGCCGCTGAATACGGCAGCCGATTGCAACCAATTTGGGGCTCAAGCTCTACTAGCTAGAATCAGCCGAACTAATATTTTTTGCACTATAGATTGCCTGCTGATAGTGAACAGTATTTATACAATTATACTTATGGGCTGGCAAGTTTAGGCCATTATGTTTTCCTCATCAAAGCTGTAGGGCTATTTTTTATAAGGAGAAACATGGCTGTGTCTGGCCTTTTACATATATTTGACAAATTTGCAAAATACTGCTAATGTATAAAGATAATCAAAATAATAAAACAATAAAATTAATTGCAAAAGGCAGTATTATGAGCAAAGAACAATTTCCACAATCATCAAACGATACAATCGAACAACCGCAATTCAATAACTTCAAAGAAGACGAATCGAGCGGACTTCTGTTGCCTGTCGCTGATAATTCTGAGAGCGCTGAACGTGACGCACAGTCGGCAGTACTAGGCACTGAAGGCATGGGCTCATTAAAAGTCGGCTTTGATGAGGCTGAAGAAATGGAGCGTATTGCTGAGGAAGATGCAGATGCAGAAAGGCACATGCTGAATCCTGCAAATGTACTGGATTTAAAGGCTGCATATGATAATCAGCTTGAAAGAACTAGGCGTGAAAAAGCTATTCCTGGAGGCGACTCTTCTATGATAGACCGAGAGGCCGATGCCGCTCTTTCCGATACATTAAAGACTGAGATGATTGCTGAGTATGTGCAAACAGGAAGAGAATCAGACAACCCTCGTCAGGTATCAGATGAAGTGCTGCAGCAAATATCGAGCATGATGGAGCGCTCTTATGAAGAACTTGAATCTATTGCAAATCAGGCTGCACAAGCCGAAAGCAATAGCTCAGCAGACCCAGAAGATGCTCAAGCTGAAAATGATGAAGAAGGTAATCCTGCAAAAAGCGGCAGCGCTGAGCAGCTGACTATCGATGATATTCAGGTGGACGATAATGAATCCGAGCCCGTGAATACCTCAGATGCTAAAGGTGACGTGTCGTCGGCTGACGATGCCGAGTCATCTTCTGCCGATTCTAGCGATGAAGATGGAGAAGACCGCGACACTTTGCGCAGACGTCGAGCCGATACCATGACGCCTAATGAGTTAGCCGCGCAACAACGTATGCAAAACGAAGTCAATGAATCTAGTTTAGAAGATAAGCAAGAAGCACTAGCAAGCTTGACCCTAGCTCCTGGCAATATCGCATCTTGGCGTAAAGCTTTCCGAGATACTTTTGAAGAGGATGCACACAATGATGAGACCGCGCGTGAGTTTGTGCGTAGGCGCATAGAACAGCTTGGCGTTAAGGAAATAGCAACCGTAGATTTGTCTGAACAGCTTAAAGATTTAGTGTTGGCTTCTGATGAAGACTTTTCTGTATATACAGAAGCTTATGATCGCGCTAGAGGTATAGACAGAGATAATTTAGTGGATCAGTTTGATGAGTCGGAAAGTGGCCAGTATGGTCTTAGCGTGCGCGCTTCTACTTACCTAGAAAGTAGGTGGCGCGAACTTAAAGAGCGCATAGGAATTGAAGGTAGAGAAGGGCGTGTCGCAGCTGGAGTTGGGGCAGTTGCTACAGTTGCAGCTGGATACTTGGCGCTCAGGTATGGAGTCGAGACGGGCGTAGCAGAAGCTCAAGCCGATATGGCTCAGCAGATGGCTGAGCTGCAGGCAGAAGCTGGAGAACAAGTTGGAGACTTAAGAGGCGTCATAGAAGAGCAGCAAGACCTTATACAAGAGCAGCAAGATGTTATAGCTGATTTGCAAGAACAGCTTGAAGGAGCAGACGCTGATAGCTCAGAAGGGGGCGGCGGTCCTAATGACTTTGAGTCTACAACTGGCGATATATCAGAACAGCTTGGCTTGCCTCAAGATTATATCGAGAGAACTTCTGAAGGATATGTTGTAACTGCTATGCCTGGTGACGAAACTGACAGTATCTGGCGTGCTGCGGAACACTCTCTTACAGATTACACCGGTCAACAGCCAAGTACAGAGCAGATCAATGC